>JAQXQC010000055.1 GCA_029100965.1 Bacilli bacterium
GAAATTTTAGAAACATGAAATCTAGAATTATGATAATAACAAATATATTTAGAAAAGATAAAAGAGAGTACCACACAAAGTATAGTACTCCCAAATATGCATAACTAATTTATACTAGGTCCGCTTAATTTCGAAGAACCATTTTTTAATATCCTTTAGAAATTTTAAAATAAGATACAATAAAAATCACATCTAAAAATTCTTTAGATGTGATTTTTCAGGTTTATTGACTTTTTTAGAAAATTTGATGATTCCAACATATATAAGTAATTATGTTAGTTTCTTAATTAGAAAAAAATTAATCAAATATATCCCATCCAAGATCTAAATCAACATTTGTCTTGATTCCATCGATTTTTCCATTTTCGGAAAATTGCCATAATTTATAAGATGCTTGGTTATAAGTAGGGCTAGAAGATAATGCTTGATTATGGTTTGTTAATTTTGTCTGCCATTCAGCTAGCCATATATTGTATTTATTTTTTAAGTTATTCGTATCTAGATAATTGGTTAACCAGCTCTTATTTGCATAAATACCACAATTATATCCGTTTGCTTCAATATTTTCACAAAAAGTTGAAGCAATGTTCGTTAATCTTTCTTTTCCAAGATAAGTAAGTTTTGGTTCTTCCATATCAATATAAACGGATGTTTTTAAATTTGGTTTATAACTTACTTCTCTTAATACTCTTAAAACATGTTCTGCTTCACTTGTTGCCGATTCGGAGTCTGCATTTAACCTTGTTGAACCAGTAACATTCTTAGCATAGGAATACAAGTAAACGGCATAAGGAATATTATACTTTTCACAATTTTGGACATTGGTTACAAATTTTTTATCGTCTTGTGAAAGCCAATTATCTCCAATTCCAAGTTTTATTACAACAAAATCAATATTTGTATTAGCAACTTTTTCCCAGTCAATATCTCCCTGATACGAAGAAACATCGATTCCGGTATAACTTTTTTTAGTCTGGTTAACATTAAGTTTAAACAATTGATTTGGATTAGTGTTGTTACATGTCCCAACTTGAATGTTTGTACCATTTTCTATATTACTATTCGCTAAACAAACATTTCCTTTTTTAGAAGTAATTAAGATACTTCCATTTCCATCATCCTTTATTCTCCATAATTGCGCATCTGTGTTATTTCTTTTATATAGTTGAACATAATTTCCAGGTGTAATATTGCCTCCTTTTAAATCAATTGTTGTATTTCTGTTTAATGAACTTGTAATACTATAATAACCATTTTCTTCATAGTTAAAATACCAAATTTGAGATTTATTGTTATTAGATGTAAAAATTTGAATATTTGTTTCATTTTGTTTTGACCCATTAGCAACTTCAATGACTTTGTTTTTGTCAATTGAACTAGAAATCGTGTAGTAACCATTCGCGATGGTTTTTCCATTTTCATTAATCTTTGTTTGTTCTATATAAAATATTTGAGCATTTTGTTGGTTAGGGGAGGTAAGATTAACATTTGTTCCATTCGCAATGTTACCATTTGAAATATTAAAATATAGCTGATTTTGGTTGATAAGATAAAACGTATTTTCATCGATATATTGTAAACTCCATTCTGTTGGTGTTTCTTGTAATAAAACATTGTTATTATTGTCACTAGATAAATATAGATTAGAATTTAATCCAGATTTGATGTAATAATTTTTATTCGCTAGTTTTTCAAAATACCACTTTTGCGCATTTGTGTTATTGTCATCATAAGTTTGTACGTTTGTATTAGAAAGTCCAATTCCACCAGTTACATCAATAACTTTATTTCGATTATGATTTGATTTGATCGTATAAATTCCACTTTCTAATGTTTGTTCATCAATTTTTGTAAATTGAAATATTTGTGCATTAGTGCCATTATCATAGTAAATTTGTACATTGGTTCCATTAGTAGAACCCGCTCCGTTTAAATCAAGTGCGAGTCTATATTTTTTAGTCATAATTTGATAATAGCCATTGTGTAAATCTTTGATTATCCAAGTTTGTGCATCAGTATTATTACAATCATATAGTTGTACATTCGTTCCACCGGTGAAAGATGCACCATTTACATCAAGACATTTTTGCTTATTTAATTTACTATGAATAGAGTAATATCCATTTTCAAGATATTTAACTATCCATTTTTGCGCATTCGTATTATTTTTTTCGTAAAGTTGAACATTTGCGTAATTTGCCTGACTTCCTCCAGAGACGTCAATAACTTTATTGGGATTCAAGATACTACCTATCGTATAAGTACCATCTTCTATTGTTTTTTCTGGTGTTGTAATTTTTATTAATTTAAATTTTTGTGCATTCGTATTATTACATTGATATAATTGAACATTAGTACCATTTGAAGTTCCTCCCCCTTTTAAATCTAAGCAATAATTATTGTCTATTGATTTTATGGTATAAATTTCATTTCCTATAGGAACTAAATTCCATTTTTGTGCATTCGTATTATTGGCATCATATAGTTGAATATTTGAAGAATTTGTAAACAATCCATAGGTAATATCAAAGACTTTGTTTTGGTTGATACTACTAGCGATTCGATAATATCCGTCATCTTGTTTTGTAAAAATCCATTTTTGTGCATTCGTATCATTATCTTGATACAATTGAATATTAGAACCATTCGAAGTATTAGCACCAGATAAGTCAATTACTTTACTATTATTGAGTGTACCTTGAATAATATAAGTACCATCAGAAAATTCTTCTGCGTATGCTATTTTGAAGTTAAAAATTAAAGTAATTGTTAAAAGTAATAAGATTTTTTTCTTTTTCATTAAATTTCTTTTCATTAAATCATGCTCCTTTCATTTTCTATAAAATTATATCACAGTTATTTGGTGCTTGTATAGAGGAAAGAATATTTCTTTTTTTATTATTTAGTAACTCTTGAATAGTTTACATGATTATTGGTAAAGCAACTGATATTTGCTTTACTTTCTTTTTATTTATTCGTTATAATAGAAATAAGAAGGAGAGTTATTTTTCAGTATTTTAATTTGAAAAAGCAAGTGTATTATGATGGAAAAGTTATATATTGTTATTCCTTGTTATAATGAGGAAGAGGTTTTAGATAAAACAAAAACTGAATTAAAGAAGAAAATGAATACTTTAATTCAAAATAAAAAGATTGATAAACAATCTAAAGTAATATTTGTTAATGATGGATCTAAAGATAAGACTTGGGATTTAATTCAACAATTTTATCAGGTAGATAAGCTTTTTGGAGGAATTAATTTATCGAGAAATAGAGGACATCAGAATGCTTTATTAGCAGGTCTTTTGACGGTTAAGGATGATGCTGATATTGTTATTAGTATGGATGCTGATTTACAAGATGATATTGATGCTATAGATTTAATGATTGAGAAAAGAAAAGAAGGCGCTGATGTTGTTTATGGGGTTAGAAATAGTAGGAAGAAAGATAGTTTCTTTAAAAGGACAACAGCCCAAGGTTTTTATCGGGTAATGAAGATGCTTGGCGTAGATGTTATTTATAATCATGCTGATTACCGACTTACTTCAAGAAGAGTATTGGATTCATTAAAGGATTATAGAGAAGTTAATTTATTTTTAAGAGGAATATTTCCTTTAATTGGATTTAAGAGTGATATTGTTTATTATGAGAGAAAAGAAAGATTTGCTGGGAAGAGTAAGTATCCTTTGAAGAAGATGTTAAATTTTGCGTGGGATGGGATTACTTCTTTTAGTGTTAAGCCTATTCGTTTGGTTTTAAATGTAGGAGTTGTAATTTTATTTCTTAGTTTTTTAATGATTCTTTATTCTGTTATTCAAAAAGTATTAGGAAATACAGTAGATGGATGGACTTTTATTGTTTGTTCCTTATGGCTTTTAGGAGGAATACAAATGTTATCTCTTGGAATTATTGGTGAATATATTGGAAAGATTTATAGTGAAACAAAGGCAAGACCTAGATATTTAGTTACAGACTATTTAGTTTCTAAGAATTAGATTTAAGAGTATTTAATTAGGATTAAAATTTTATTATATATTGTAATTTGATGAAAAATATTAGATAATAATTTTATAATAAATTAGGGATGTGAAGTTGTGTGTAAGAGGAGAAAAAAAGTAATATTAGTTATAGGAATCGTTTTTACGATTATGGTAATAGGAATAGTTGGTGTAGTATTGCTTGATAGACAAAAGGAGGAGCCTCGGATAAAAGAATTGAGAGTAGAGTTAGGAGGCAAGTTAACAAATAATATTAAAGATTATTTAGGAAATAAAGATTTTAGATATGATGAATATGAGCTAAGTAATAGTGAATATAAGGATGAGGTGGGAAAGTATTCTTATATTGTTTCTAAGAAGAAGAGGAGTGTTTTAGATAAAGTACTGAAAAAGAAGACAATTTATTATGGGAATATTTATGTTGTAGATACCGTTTCACCTGTTTTAGAGGTTAAAGATATTGAAATTAAACAAGGAGAAGAAATTAGTTTAAATTCTTTTGTTGAAAGTTGTACAGATTTGTCAGAATGTTCAATTTCTTCTCCTGATGTAAGTAAATTAATTGAAATGCAATCTAAAGTTGGGGAATATGATTTAAATATTGTTGGTGCTGATAAATATGGAAATACAGTTCAAAAAAAAGTTCATTTAAAAGTTAATGAGGTTCCTAAAGTTGAAGTTAAGAAAGAAGTTTCATCAGTTAGTAAAGGAAATGGGATTGCTGTTTTAAATTATCATTTTACGATAAGTGATGAAGAGAAAAGTAGTTGTTCACCATCTTCTATTTGTATGAATGAGAATTTATTTGATGAACATTTAAAATATATTAAAGAAAATGGTTTTTATACCGC
Organism: Bacilli bacterium; assembly: GCA_029100965.1. Classification (GTDB taxonomy): domain Bacteria; phylum Bacillota_I; class Bacilli_A; order RF39; family UBA660; genus RUG11198. Next base: position 4,850 of record JAQXQC010000055.1, read on the forward strand.
AACATTAAAAGAGTTAGAAGATTATTTAGATGGATATATTGATTTACCAAAGAAGAGTGTTGTGATTACAATTGATGATGGATGGTTTGTGTCACGGGCGATTGAACGGTTGGAGAAGTATGATTTGCATGGTGTATTGTTTTTGATTGGGAGTTTAGCTCCAGTTACTGATTATGCGAGTAAAAATTTGGAAATTGCTTCTCATACTTGGAATTTACATGGAGCTTATGGATCGCTAGTGAATGCTTCTTTTGATACGATTATTGAAGATTTAAGTCAAAGCAAATCTTCTTTAAATGGAACACCTTATTTTTGTTATCCGTTTTATCAATATGATAATCATGTTATTGAGGCCTTGAAACAGACTGGATTTACGATGGCTTTTGCTGGGGGAGGCGTTAAAGCTAGAAGAGGTGTTGATAAATATAAGGTACCAAGAATTGTAGTTGGTGGAAATGATTCGGTTGCTACTCTTGCTAGTTATATTAATTGAAAGGTGATTTAAAAAATGAAAGAAAAGAAGAATTATAGTTTGAGATTTATTCAGTGGGGATTAAAAGTACTTCATTTGAATTTAAGTGAAGATAAGGTACATTTATTGGTACAAATATTTAATTTTGCGATTGTTGGGGTTATTGCTACTTTAATTGATTTTATCTTTTTATATTTATTTAGGGAAGTATGTCATTTTAATGTTGTTGTTGCAAATAGTTTATCTTTTGCTATTTCTGTTATTTATAATTATTTTGCTAGTTTAACTTTTGTTTTTGATGTAGATAAGAGTAAAAGTCAGGGAAGAAACTTTGTTATTTTTATGGTTTGTAGTATAATAGGATTAGGGTTGAATGATTTATTCGTGTGGTTGATAACAGATATTTGTCATGTTTATTATATGATATCTAAAGTTATTGCTACGGTATTTGTGATGATTTTTAATTTTGTTACGAGAAAGAAATTTTTAGAGTAGGAGGATATTATGCAAGTTGTATATATTGATTGTGAGGAAGAGTTATAATGGAACGTCAAGAAGATAATGATTTATTTTATACTTGTAGTCTAATTGAATATATTGCTAGAATAACGGAAAATAAAAAAAGTGTTATTGTTTCAAAGTTAGGAAGAGAAAATATTGAAAAAATTTATCGATTAGCAAGTGTTTATCATGCTGAAAATATTGATAAGGTGGCTTCTGATTTTATAGAAGAATGTGGGATAGAAAAAGGAAATTATTGTATTCAGATTGATGTAGGAAATTCTATTCCTAGTTATTATGATATTGGTAAAGTTTATAAGAGATTAATTATAATGATAGATAATCGTCCAGAATATTATGTGGATAATTTAATAAAGGTACTTTCTTCTTGGATTATTTTAGAGATTGATAATTATAATAGTAGTATGTATTATGAGAATCCTAGTTATATTTATGCATGTTATCAAGAGGGAAAGGTTTTATAGGAGGAATGAAGATGAAAATATTAGTAACAGGTGGATGTGGTTATATTGGTAGTCATACAGTAGTAGAATTATTAAATCATGGAATAGAAACAGTAATTATTGATAATTTGGTTAATTCTAAAAAGGAAGTAATTTCTAAGATTGAAGAAATTACGAAGAAAAAGCCTATTTTTTATGAAGGAGATGTAAGAGATGAAGAACTCTTAAGAAGTATTTTTAAGTCTCATAAAATTGATGCTGTAATTCATTTTGCTGGGTTAAAAGCAGTAGGGGAATCGGTTGAAAAGCCTTTGGAATATTATCGGAATAATTTAGATAGTACTTTAATATTGCTTAGTGTGATGAGAGAGTTTAAAGTGAAGAGAATGATTTTTAGTAGTAGTGCGACGGTTTATGGGGAGTGTAAGATAGTACCAATTAAGGAAGAATATCCAGTTGGTGGTACAACTAATCCTTATGGTACAACAAAGCTTATGATTGAACATATTTTAAAGGATTTAGCTATTTCAGATAAAGATATGTCGATTGTAATTTTAAGATATTTTAATCCAATTGGGGCTCATAGTAGTGGATTGATTGGGGATGATCCTAATGGTATTCCTAATAATTTGATGCCTTATATTGTAAAAGTTGCTAGTGGAGATTTGCCTTATTTAAATGTTTTTGGTTCTGATTATGATACATCTGATGGAACGGGAGTAAGAGATTATATTCATGTGGTTGATCTTGCTATTGGGCATGTTAAGGCTCTTTCTAAGGTAATGAAGGATACAGGAGTATTTATTTATAATTTAGGAACGGGAAGAGGATATAGTGTACTTGAGATTGTTAAGAGTTTTGAAGAGGTAAATAAGGTAAGTATTCCTTATGAAATAAAAGAAAGAAGAGCAGGAGATATTGCTTCTTGTTATGCTGATGTAAAAAAGGCTGAAGAAGAATTAGGATTTAAAGCTAAATATGGAATAGAAGAAATGGTTAGAGATAGTTGGGGTTTTTATTTAAGGAATAATGAAGAAAAATAGAAAAAAATTTTTAAGTCCTTATTTTCTTCTTTTTGTCTTTTTTTCTTTTCTTTTTTTTATTCATTGCTTTACTAAATTTGGGGGAGATGATACTTCTTATTTTTCTTTGATGTTAGATACTTATTCTTTGTTTTCATTTTTAAAAATGAGGTATTTATCTTGGTCTAGTCGTATTATTATTGAGGGATTTTTAGTTGTTTTAAGTAGGTATCTATATTTATGGAGGTTTCTAGATAGTTTTATTTATACTTTATTGATTTATGCTAGTAATCGTTTATTTTTTAAGAAAATATCTTTTAAGAATTTGCTTTTGACAGGTCTTGTTTTGTTATTATATCCTTTTTTGTTTGTAGGAGAAACGGGTTATTGTGCAACTTCTTTAAATTATTTATGGCCTCTTGCTTTGATGATGGTAGGATTTTTACCATATAGATTTTATTTATATCATGAAAGAATTCCTAGATATTTGTATCCTATTAGTGTTTTAAGTATTCTTTATGCAGTTAATCATGAGCAAGCTGTTTGTATAGTATTTGCTGTATCAGTATTTTTTCTTATTTATGCTTTTATTCAAAGGAGTTCTAAAAGGTATCCAATTCTTTTAGTTTTACTTAGTACAATAAGTTTAGTTTTTATTTTGACTTGTCCGGGTAATTCTAATAGAATGGGAATAGAACTTGCTCATTATTATCCAGATTATATCAATGCTAATATTATGGATAAAATTTATTTAGGAATGGTTTCTAGTACATCTATTTTATTAGATTGTACATGGATAATTTATTTTTTTGGTTTTATTTTATTTCTAAGTATTATTAGAAATGTAAAAAGAAGAGTTCCTAAAATTATTGCAATGATTTATTTTGGTATGTTAACTTTTATCTTTTTATTAAAAGTATATTGTGAAATTAAGAATTATCAGTATGGATTATTTAATTACTTTACTCAAGTAGGACATGTTTTTGTGTTTAGTAGGACAAATATTTGTTGGTTATTACTTATTGGTTTCTTATTTTGTACGATGATTTATTTACTTTATCAATTAGATAAAAAGAAATGTATTATTCCTATTTTTATTCTTTTGTTAGGTTGTGGTAGTAGACTTATGATGGGATTTTCTCCTACTGTTTTTGCGTCTGGGAAAAGAACGGTAATTTTTCTATTTTTTTCTTTTTTGTTTTTAAGTATTCTTTTGATAAAGAAGTATTTTTCTTCATTTAAGAAAATTGATAAGAGATGTTTAATGTTTTTGCTTTTTGCTTTTTTTCTTTTAAATTTAGGAATATTCTTTTTTAGAATATGATATTTAGTTGGGTGGTAATATGGAAAAAATATTTTATATAATATCTGTTATTTTTCTTATTTTCTCTTACTTATTGTTTTTTAAATCAAAGAAGAAGTTAAGTGTTATAAGAGAATTTATTTATTCTATTTGTTTATTTTATTGTTATAATGTTTTAGTTGTTCATGTTGTTTATTTATTCAAACAAACAGGAACTTTCTTTTTATATGGTAGTATTAATATTATTATTTCTATTATTTTAGGTATAATAACTTTAATAACAAAGAGAAAACAACAATATTATTTTAAAAAAAGAGAATTTCTTTTCTTTGGTTTATTTTTTGTATTATTTATGTTACTTGGTTATTTAAGGTTTCATGGGGGGAGATTAATTCATTATGAATCTGTAGATGCTTCTATTCATTATAGATATGCTCTTCATTTTTCAGAAACACTTTCTACTTTGACAAAAGAAAATAGTAAAGATTTGGTATATGGTAATTTTGAAAGAGGAATGTCTATTTCTTATGTAAATGGAGGCTTTTTAATTAGAATTCTTTCTTTTATTAAATCTTATCGTGTATTTTTACTTCATGATACGATTAGTTTTGCTATTACGGGATTAATCTTTTTAAGTACTTTATTTCAACTGTTTAAGAAAAGAAATTACTTTTATTATGCTTCTCTTATGTTTCTTTATAGTTTTTCTTTTTTATTGAATAGTTATAGCTTTGGTTTTAGTTATTTAACTTTAGGAATGATGGTGGTCAATTTATTATTTCTAACTGTACTTTCTTATGAAAAAGAATGGGAAGAAAATGTTTGGTTTAAAATACTGATTTTGTTTATTCTTTCGTTTTCAGTCTTCTTTTCTTATTATTTATTTGTTCCTTGTATTTATCTTGCTTTAGGTATTTATTATATAAAACTTTATCAGGATAAAGAGATAAGTTTTAAACAAATGAGTTTCTATGGGATTTTTACTTTAATTCTTCCTTTCTTTATTGGTTTTTTCTATTTTGTTTTTCCAACATTCTTTAAAGTAAAAGGGGGAGTTGCAACGGCTATTGCATTAGATGGATATATTTATAATAATAAGACGCCTTCTTACTTTTTTGCTTTCTTTTTCTTTTATTTAGTGTATTTTGAAAGAAAGTTTCAAAAGGAAAATACTTATTTGGTTCTTAACTTTTATTTTATTTCTTTTTATATTGTTCTCTTTTTTATTTTATTTGTTTTTCATTTATCAGGAGAATATTATTTTCATAAATTATTTTATTTATATTCTATTTTTGTTATTTTATATTTTGGAATAAAGTTAGAAAATAAGAAGAAATATGTCTATCTTTTCACTTTTCTTACTTTAGGTAGTATGCTTTTGATTAGGGTGATGGATGATAATAAATTGACTAATTTATTATCTAAATTAAATGTATATAATTGGAATAGTTACAGTTTTAATCAAAATAGAACTTTAATTGATGAAGATGAACTTCTTTTGATTGAAGAGAGTACTAAATATAAAGATGTTTGTAGTTATCATCATGAGTTTATTAATGCTGGAAAGAAACTTAGAAATTATTTGTTTTATGCGATTACTAATGAAATTCCTTTAGCTGGCTATCGTAAAGATAATAAGGATGGATTAAATCAAGAAAATATTTCTTTTCATTGGTGGAGAAATTTAGAAGATTATCCTTGTATTGTTTATTTTTATGATGATAAAGTGATAGATAGTAGTATTTATCAATATCAAATTTTGTATCAAAATGAGGGCGGCGCTATTTTAAAGAAGGTTAATTAATAATTAAATTAAAATAAAAATATTGAATTTTATTTCTTCTTTTGGTAAAATTTTAGAGGAAGATAGATAATATCTTTGAGAAGAAAGGGGAGATAATTTATGTTTAATTTAACAGGAAGAGTTGCTGTAATTACTGGAGCATCTAGTGGACTTGGGAGACAGATGTCTATTGCTTTTGCTAAACAAGGAGCAGATGTTGTTGTAATGGCTAGAAGAGTTCAAAAGTTAGAAGAAGTAAGAAAGCAAATCGAAGAGATGGGTAGAAAGTGTTTAGCCATTGAGTGTGATGTTACTAATGTAGAAGATATAGATCATGCTGCTAGGCAAGTAGAGGATGTTTTTGGTAAGTGTGATATTTTGGTAAATTGTGCTGGTTCTGCTAAAAATAATGGTGTATTAGATATGACTGATGAAGAATGGCAATTTACTATGGATACTGATTTAAGTAGTGTATTTTATGTTACTAGAGCATTTGGTAATTTAATGAAGAAAAAGAATTATGGTCGTATTATTAATATTGCTTCAATGTATGGTATGGTTGGTAATATGGCTATGGGAACAATTGCTTATCATTCTTCTAAGGGAGGAGTAATTAACTTTACAAGAGCTGCTAGTGCTGAACTTGCTAAGTATAATATTACTTGTAATGCTATTTGTCCTGGATATTTTGATACAGAACTTACTCATGATACTTTGATTACAGAAGAATTTACTAATTATATGAAAGCAACTGTACCAATTGGAAGATATGGACATGAAGGAGAACTTAATGCTGGAGCTATTTTCTTAGCTAGTGATGAAGCAAGTTATGTCACAGGAGCTATTTTACCAATTGATGGAGGATATACTGCTGTTTAAAAATTAAAAAAAAACATAGTCTAGTATAGAAGATTATGTTTTTTTTTGTTATAATTAACTTAGTTATTGTCTAGAAAGAGGGAAGTAGCATGAAAAATATTTTTATTTTAGGCTCACGTGGTTATCAAGCAAAGTATGGTGGTTGGGAGACTTTTGTTACCAATTTAGTGGATCATTATCATGATAAAAATACAACTATTTATGTGGGAGAATTAACTGATAAAAAGGAAGAAGATAAAACATTAAGAAAGATAAATGATCATTTATTTATTTATTCTTTTTATGTTAATACGAGTGGTAGTGCTAAGATGTTTTTTTATACAATAAAGTCTTATTTAAGTACTTTAAATTATATTAAAAAAAATCAATTGTTTGATTCCTATGTTTATATTCTTGGATTGAAGTTAGGTCCTTTATTAGCGTTCCATCAACATTTTAGAAAGAAATATCGAATTAAGATTTATGTTAATCCAGATGGTTTAGAGCATCTAAGAAGTAAATGGAATAGACTTATTCAGTGGTGTTTTTTATTATCAGAATGGTCGATGATTAGGCATGCTGACTTAGTAGTTTGTGATGGACTTGGAATTGAAAGATATATTCAAAAGAAATATAAAAAGGCAAAAACTACTTATATTGCTTATGGGACTAATCTTTATGATTTTTCTAAGATTGATGAGGAGAAGATATTAAAAGAGTATCATTTGAAGAAGGATGATTATCTTTTGATGGTAGGTAGATGTGTTCCTGAAAATAATTATGAATTAGTTATTAAAGATTTTATGAAGAGTAAGATAAAGAAAAAATTAGTCATTATTACAAATTTGAGTAGTAGTCATTATTATTTGGAATTAGTAGAGAAAACTTCTTTAGAGAAAGATAAGAGAATTATTTTTATTGATGGGGTATATGATCAAGTAAAGCTGGCTACGATTCGAAAGAATGCTTATTTATCTATTCATGGACATTCTGTTGGGGGAACTAATCCTAGTTTAATAGAAGCTTTGTCTTTAACTGATTTAAATTTATTATATGATGTTTGTTTTAATCATGATATTGGGTTAGATACTGCTTTATATTTTAAAGAAGAAGGAAGTTTAAAAAAGTTATTAGATAATACTAAATTATTAGATCAAAAAAGAGAAGAGCTTGGACCTAAAGCTAAGAAAAGAATACAAGAAAACTTTACTTGGGATAAGATTGTAGAAGAATATAAGGATATTATGAAATAGAAGGGAATATTTATGGAAGAAAAGAAGAAACAGAGTTTTTTACAAAGAAAAGTATTTTCTAGAATAGAAAAGTTTTTCTATTTGAGTAAGAAAGCCATTTATTTTGCTTGGTATCGTCATCATTTTATTATTCCTCCAAGAGTAATGAAACAGTATATTAAGTCTTTTATGATAGCTTTAAAAAGAGGGGGAGGAGTATCGAATTTATTTACTAATCAAAGTGCTTATTTAAAATATTTGGAAGAACAGAGAAAAGAAGAGGTGGTAGATGATTTTTCTTATCGTCCTTTAATTAGTTTTATTGTTCCTACTTATAATGTTTCTAGAGTTTTATTAACGGAGTGTTTAGATAGTTTATTAAATCAGAGTTATGATCATTTTGAGATTTGTATTAGTGATGATCATTCTACTCTAGAAGAGACTTTGGAAGTATTAAAAGAATATGAAGAGAAATATGATAAAGTTCATGTTGTTTATCGTAAAGAAAATGGAATGATTAGTGAGGCTTCTAATACGGCTATTTCTATTGCTAGGGGAGAGTTTATTGCTTTAATTGATAATGATGATACGATAGAGAAGAGTAGTTTATCTTATGTGGTAGAGGCGTTAAATCAGAATAAAAAACTAGATATGATTTATAGTGATGAAGATAAGATTGATTTTAAGGGGAATTATATGGAACCTCATTTTAAGCCAGATTATTCTCCTGATACTTTAATGGGCGTTAATTATATTTGTCATTTATGTGTATTGAGAAAGAGTTTGGTTGATAAATTAGGAGGATTTCGCAGGGAATATGATGGAAGTCAAGATTATGATTTGTTTCTTCGGGTAGTAGAATCTACTAAGGAGATTTATCATATTGAGAAAGTTTTGTATCATTGGCGTCAGACAGCTACTTCTACTGCTGGATATTTAGGGAATAAGAGTTATGCTTATCTTGCTGGTAAGAGGGCTTTAGAGGATAGTTTGAAGAGAAGAAAAATTAAGGGTGAAGTAATTGACAATCCTAGAGTAAGTACTTATTTGGTAAAGTATGAAACAAGGAGGCCTCTTATTAGTATTATTATTCCAATGAGGGATCAAGCTAAGGTAAGTAGAAGATGCTTTGAATCTTTATATGAAAAAAATACTTATTCAAATTTTGAAGTGATTGTTATTGATAATAGTAGTGAAGAGGAAGAAACAAAAAATTTATTTAAAGAATATAAGAAACATAAAAATTTTAAAGTAATTCGTGATAGTAAAGAATTTAATTATTCTGCTTTAAATAATGAAGGGGTAAAGATAGCTAAAGGAGAATATTTATTATTTTTAAATAATGATACAGAAATTATTCAAGAAGATACTTTAGAATGGTTAGTTGGCTATGCTAGTCAGGAACATATTGGTTGTGTTGGGGCAAAGTTATTATATCCTGATAAATTGGTACAACATGCTGGTGTTGTCTTAGGTTTTGGAGGAGTAGCTGGTCATATTTATGTTGCAAATAGTTATCATGATAATGGCTTATTTGGAAGATTAGTTATGCCTTATAACTATACTGCTGTAACGGCAGCTTGTCTATGTATTAAGAAATCTAAGTTTAATGAAGTAAATGGTTTTGATGAAAAATTAAAAGTAGCTTTAAATGATGTTGATTTAAACTTAAAAGTATTAGAAAAAGGATATTACAATGTTTGTTTATCGAATGTTGAAGTTATGCATTATGAAAGTAAAAGTCGTGGTTATGAAGCTAGCTATGAGAAACAAGAGAGGTTTAAAAAAGAACAAGAATATATGAAGAAAAAATGGGGACATACTTTAGATAGAGATAAATATTTTAGTAAGCATAATTTTTAAAGAGGGAGAAAAAAATGAAGATGCAGATTAGTGAGGATATTAGTGCGAAAAATTTTTTGATGATAGCTTTTTTTTCTTTGTTTATGTTTTTTCTTGTCTTTGGTTGGTCAATTAATAATTTTGTTCAAACAAAAAATTATGTTAAGGTTAAATCAATAATAATAGATGTAGATTGTACATGTGGTGAGTATTCAGAATGTACACACTATGCAAAATTAGAATATCAATATGATGGAAAGTCTTATTATACAGAACAAACCTTATTTTTGGGTCCGGCTATTTTGGGGAGTAAAATTAGTATTTATGTTAATCCTGAAAATCCAGAAGAAGTTAGGGACAATTATAATACTAGAATTATGATGGTTTTGAGTTTGTTTTATCTATTTATTTGTTGTGTGATATTTAAATGTTATTGGATAAAAAAACGTCAGGAAAATGATAGTAATTTTGATAATAAAAGTGATTTAGGAGAAAAGATGTTAATTCGTTCTCCATTAAAATAGGATTAGAAAAGGGACACTTTTTAGGTGTCTCTTTTAGTGGCAGCAATTTGGTCCTGGGTTTCTATTGCAACCATTTCCCCAGAATAAAATAAAGAAAATGATTAAAACGATGATGATAATCCAAAACCAGTTGTTGCCACCGTATCCGTCGTAGCCATATCCTGCTGCCGGATAACCATAACCATATCCATACATATGTATATCACCTACCTAGTAATAGTATATTAGAAATAGAAAAAAAGTAATATGGTGGATACCTAAATAATATAGAATAAATTTTTATCCTAAAGAAATTCAATAGATAATGGTTATTTCTTTATCAGTATTTTTTGTTAAAAAAGATGTTGAAGTTTGACATTAGATAGGGAAAATGCTATGATTATGGTAAGTTTAATAGAGGATAAGAGGGAATGATATGAAGGAAAATAATGAGTTAAAGCGTTTAAATGAAATGAAGAATATTTTATTAAAATATGATTTAACTAGAGGAATTACGCCTGATAAAGTAGTTAATATTTTAGAAGAATTAGGGCCTACTTTTATTAAATTAGGACAAATATTATCGACGAGAATTGATTTAATTCCTAAAGAATATTGTGAGGCATTATCTAAACTTCGGGGGAATACAAAAAAATTAGAAAAAGAAGAAGTTATCGATATTTTAAAAGATAATTATGAGGATATGAATGAGGTTTTTTCTTCTATTGATGAATGTATTGGTTCGGCTTCTATTGCCCAGGTACATTTGGCTACGCTAACGAATGGGAAAAAAGTTGTGGTAAAGGTATGTCGTCCAAATGTTTATGAACAGATGGAATTAGATGTTCAGTTATCTAAGAAGGTTGTTCGTCTTTTACATTTGAATCATTTAATTAAGGCTGTTGATTTATCTTCTATGTTAGATGAAATGTTAGCCGTATCTAAAGAAGAGAGTAATCTTTTAATTGAACTAGATCATTTGGTAAAATTTAGAGAGTTAAATTCTCAGGAAGAGGGGATTGATGTTCCTTTTGTTTATCAAGAGTTTTGTACGAAACAAGTACTTGTAATGGAATATATTAAAGGAATTAAAATTAATGATGTTTCTAGGTTAAAAGAGAAGGGATATTCTTTAGAAGAGATTTCTTATCTTCTTAGTAATCATTATATGAAGCAAGCGTTAGTGGATGGTTTTTTTCATGCTGATCCTCATCCTGATAATTTAATTGTTAGGAAAGATAAAATTACTTATCTTGATCTTGGTATGGTTGGTGTTTTATCTAGTAATGATAGGGAATTGTTAAAAAGATGTATTCGTAGTATTGTAGATGAAGATTATTATGAGGTTTCTAAAATATTAGTCATGATGTCTAATGTGCGAAATACTTTAGATATGGAAAAGTTAGAAAGTGATGTTTCTTCTATCTTGATGGAATATTCTAATCAAGATTTAAGTCATATTGATACGGCTAAATTTGTATCGAGTATGTTTATGATGCTTCAGAAGAATCATCTTCAGCTTCATTCTTCTATTACTATGCTTATTCGAGGAATTTGTGTGATTGAGGCTACGTTAGAAATATTAAATCCTAATCTTAATTTAGTAGAAGTTATTATGAATTATGTATTAAAAGAAGAGATGGTATTTGATTCTTCTAGAATAGCAGATGGGGCGAAAAAGATTGTTAAGAGTACAAAGAGTATGATTCAACTTCCTAGTGAGATTCATCAATTTTTGCAATCGTTTAATCGAGGAGAGGGAAAAGTTAAACTAGAGATGTCAGCTTCTTCTCGTCAGGTGGATAAGTTAGAAAATTTGCTTCATGAATTTATTATTGGATTGTTGGATGCTAGTTTGATTTTAGCTTATAGTTTAGAGCGGGATTTATTGGTTCGTCGGGTATTATTTTATTTTATTGTGATTCTTTCTATTTGGTTATTTATTAAGATGTTGATTGATCATATTCATAAAGGGTATTAGGAATTGAAGTATTTTTCAATTCCTAAGGTGATATTTTTAATTAAGATATCTTGATAAGTGGTTTGTCTAATTTTATAATTATCGTTAGGATTACTAACGAAACCAGCTTCTACTAAAACTCCAGGAACTTTTAATTTGGAGTACATGTAGTAGCTGTTTTCTTTTTTATATTCACGGATATTTTTCATGTTTTCTTGCATGGTAGTGGTGATGATTTCGGCTATCTTTTTATTTTCTTTTAAGATGTTGCTATAAAATATTTGGATTCCATTCCATTTTGTACTTGGGCTTGCGTTAAGGTGCATGGAAATATATAAATTGGCATTGGAATTATTTATGAGTTTAACTCTTGCATATAAATCATTTCTTTTTCTGTTATTGTTTGTTTTGGCTAGATCGTAGTCGCCGTTTCTGGTGTAGTATACTACTGCTCCTTTTTGAGAAAGGGCATTTCCCAGTTTTTGAGAGAGAAGGAGATTCATATCTTTTTCGTAAAAATTTTTGGAGATTGCTCCGGAGTCTGGTCCTCCATGTCCTGGATCGATATAGATTGTTTTTCCTAAAAGTGTATAGTCTTTTATGGTAGCATTTACTTTAGAGAAACAAAAAATACTGATAAAGAATAAGGCTATGATTAAAGTTTTATACTGTCTCATTGATTTCACCTATTTAAGTATATGATAGAATTAAAAATAACTTTACTTTTATATAACATACGTTATTTTGTTATCTAAAAGTAAAGTTTAATTCTAATTTTAGGAAACAAAATACTGAAATAAATTTTTAGTCATTATTTTTTTATTCCTTTTTGTTTTTGATTATAAAATATTTTTTCACATAATTGTACCTCTTGAAGTTTTTGCTCCTTTGTTTTAAAAACATCTGTTATTGGATCATCGATAGGAGTAGCATCTTTATTTTTATAGTGTTCGTTGTAATTTTTGTTTAAAAATATTTTTCCATCATAAAACGCACCTACTATATATTCTGGTGGAAATCCCCATTTACCATCTTTTAGTGGTTCTAGTATTCCAATATTTCCAGTTATTACGTCATTAGGTAAAGATAAAATTATTGTAACATAACTTGGATGATGATATGCAATAGCAGGACCAAAAAGAGTTTCTGGAGCTATTGTATTAGTGAGACTTTGTGATTCTTTAAAGTTAAAATCACAATTATTATATAAACCAATTTCAAAAAAATTCTCAATTTTATTGTAATTAGTATTATGTAATCCAATTGTTTGATTATCTTTTAAATATAGATTTTTTAAAAATTCAAATTGTTCAGTTGTTAATTCAGTGCTATTGATTACTTCTTTTAAAAAATCTATATATTCATCTGGTAATTTTGTTTCTTTTTTTAATTGCTTTTTTAATTGTATTAAGTATTCTTTTAATTTCATTATTTTTATCTCTCTTTCAAATATTTATATTTTTTATTATAACATAATTTTTTTTAAAGAGAATGATGTAATAATTTATTATAGAAATTTTCTCTCATTAATTTACAATTAAAAGTATGCATGTTATAATTTATATTATATAGAAAATAGAATAGGGGATAAATAGAGGTGTTTTATGGAAAAAGTTTATTTAAAATATGATGATATTCGTCCTTGTGTAGAGTGTGATTATGGATTTGCAAAAGAAATATTATATTTGGGATTTATGTATCCTTTTCGTAAAGGAGATATGAGATTTTTTGGTATTATGTTTTCTTTACAGCTGGCTGTTTGTATTTTAATTATTATTTTAGCACCAATTCCATTTTTCTTATTGTTGCCATTATGTGCTTTGATGATATTTATTATTAATTTATTATTTGCTTGTAATTATAATTTACTTGTTATTGAGAGATTACTAAAGGAAGGGTATTATCCTATGGATTATAATTCTTCTGATAAGTTAATTAAAAAAGGAATTTACTTTAAATTGCAGTAAGTTCCTTTTTAAATATTTTTATTAAAAAAAGTAGTATCTATTATATTAAAATTATTTTTTAGGTATAGTTTATGGGCATATTTTCTATTTTTGTTGGAAGTTAGATTGATTTTGGTTGCTTTATTATTTTTGCAATATTTAATAATTTCTTTTAGAAAATAGTCTCCATATCCTTGATGTTGTTCTTGGGGGGAAATACCAAAACTATTGATATAAGCAATTCTTTCATTTTCAAATATGTTATTGATAAAATTGATTTGGCAGATGCCAATTAAGTTTTCGTTTTGATATAATCCTAGTAGGGGAGTTGTTATTTTTTTTGTATGTTCTTTTCTTTTTACTTGAAAGCAATCTTGATAAATTTGAAATGCTTTTTCTAAATCTTTTGCTTTTATTTCTTGAATATTCATTTTTTTACTTCTTTCTTGTTCTTTTTTTAAAATACTGATAAGTAACTTTCTCTTTGCATGGAAGTCCTGTTACATAAGATAAATCTTTAAATATTTTATTGAACTTATTTTTACTTATTTCTTTTTCTTCTAATAAACCTGTTACTTCATTTATTGTGCTAGTTGCTTTATTTGCTGCTTCTTCAAATAAATCGAGGAAGGAAGTGGTAAAGTATTTGCTGTTATCCCAAGGGTAGCACCATTTTTGGTGTTCTAAATTTAAGTATTCTAATCCTATATCATTTGTGTGATATGATAATTCTTCTAATCTGGTTGTCCATTTGGGGGATAATTTATCAATTGTTTTGTAAATTTTTTGTTTATATCCTAATGGGTCGTAATTGATTATTCTAAAAAATTGTTGCATGTACCAGATGGATTTTTCATATAGTTTGCTACTATTTTTGATGTGGTAAGTTTTTTCAATAGAAAAATTAATGGTATCTTTTAGTTCTTTGGATAATGATTTTGCTTTAAAAATATACTTGTGTGGTTTAAATGTTAAGGGATTTTGTTTTAATTTTTCTTGGATAAAGTAAGAATCAATTCGATATTCTATTTTTTGATGGAGAGTATTAGAGGGATAAGTACTTTTATCTTTTTTGTCAAATAATCCTGCTTGATAGTTAATATAGGGATGAGTGGTTAGATCAAGGTAATAGTGACAAATATAGCCGTATAGATAAGATAAGACTTCTGGGTTATTTTCTAGATGATTTTTTTTGATGCAATCTATGATGTGATAAAAGAATTCTCTTGTATTTTGAGTATGCATTTGGTATTGGAGTTTTTTTCCTTTTTTTCCGATTAAGAAATGGTAAAACATAAAAGGGTCTGCTCCTTGAGAAAATAATTTGAAGTATTCTAAGTTATTTTTGATTTTTTGCTTGCTTTTATTGTTTAAGTTTTGATATACACAGCAGGCAAAGTAGGTATGTGTTACTGAACTTGGCATGGTATCACTGCTTTCTATGGTTTCTTTTTGATTTTTCTTTTTTGGTTAATGAGAATGCTATCTAGGGCATTGGTATTTTCTTCATATACTCTTTCAATATTGGATTTATCTCCATATGGTCCAAGGGGATTTCCTCCCATTTTGGATAGTTCGATTAGTAATACTCCTTGGTATGTTTTTCTTAAGTAATCGCCATATCCAGTTATACTGCTTTCTTCTAATAAGTTGTATTGTGTTTTTTGATTGTAATAGAATGCTAATTCTTGATTATATTGTAGGAGATATTGGTAAGTTTTATCTGATAGATAATCTTGATTAGGTTTGTAATAAATCATTCCTCCAGTTCCGTGATAGAGTAGGGTCATTAAGTATCTATTTTGGTTGATTGAATTTTTGATTAAGTTTTCTAATACTAAGTTCTCTCTTTCATAGGAAAAGGTATCTATTTTTAAAGAAGCTGTTCCAATTGGACCAGGGACATATTTTCTTATATTATTTTTGGGATTTGGTCCATAGATGATTTTGTTTTGTTGTCTTAATTTAAATCCTGGATTGAATTTTGAATTGGCGTTTAAGTTGATTCCTGTTCCTGTTGCATCGAAGGTAATTTGACTTCCTTTTGGATGATTCCAACTGATTAGCATATTTTTTATTTCTTTTTCTAAAGTGGTGCTATATAGAGAAGTAGGAGAAGTATCTTTAAACATTTCTTGATATAATTTTTTTGTGATAATCGTTTCTTTTCTTTCAATTAGTAATTTGAAGAATATTTCTTTTAATTCATTAAGAAAAAATAAATACATTTGATCTTGTAGGGTGCTAGGATTTATTTTTTCTTCTATTTTTTGGATAGCAATAATTAATTCTTGATATAGTTCTACTTTTGAACTAACTTTATTTATTTTTCTGATTTGTTGATTAAACTCTTCTATTTTTGGAAAAGTTCTAGTTTGATTTAAAAGTGACCATTTTGGGTTGGTACGAGTGAATGTTTGGATTTTTTCTAGTAAGTTTTCTTCTTTCTTAAGAAAAAATATTTTGCTTAATTCTTCTATAGCGTCACTTACAATCATATCTGTTCGATATTTTAAATAATATTCATAAGATTTTTTGGTGAATTCTTCTTCTTTTACTTCTTTAAAAGTATTTGTTGAAATATCATATCCTTCAGGATTTTGAAGGGGAAGTATTTTTAGGGTAAAAACATTAGGATCAAATCCTTTTAGGTTGGGGATATTTTTGATGAAGTGAAGAAGAAAGTCAGTGGTAATGACTTCACTTCCATGTGTTCCAGCGACTAAAAAAATATCTTTTTTTCCAAATCCTATAGTTAGATAATCAATATCATAGTTGTAGGTTGTTTTTGTAAGAGTATATTTCTTGATTCCTAAAGAAATGAGTTTAGGCTCTTTTAATATTTTGTTTAATTCATTTTTGTATTCTTGGTAGTTTATTTTATTTGTCAATTTTGTTCTCCTTTATGTAAGTATTAATGATTTCTTTTTCGTTGAAGTAAGTTTTTTCTCCTTTTATTTCTTGATAGGTTTCATGTCCTTTTCCTAGTAAGAGGATGATATCGTTTTCTGTAGAGTTTTTTAGAGCGTAGAGGATAGCTTCTTTTCTATCTTTGATGACGATGTAGTTTCCGTTTACTTCTTCTATTCCTTCGACGATACTTTGGTTGATTTCATCAATTTCATCATTTCTTGGGTTATCTGTTGTGATAATAGAAAGATCAGATAATTTTCCTGAAGTAGTTCCTAGTTCTTTTCTTCTTTCTATGCTTCTTCCTCCTCCACAACCAAATACAGTGATTATTCTATTGGGGTGATATGCTTTCATGGTTTTTATTATACTTTCCATACTGATTTTATTGTGGGCAAAATCTATGATTACTTTTCGGTGATTACCGATATTGATAATTTCACATCTTCCTGGTACTTGAAATTTTTCTAATCCCTTTTTGATATCTGTTATTTCTGTGTTTAATAAAAGGGATAGAAAGATGGCTGCTGTTGCATTGTAAGCTGAGAAATTTCCTGGAGAAGGAATTTTAAAAGTATCATTTATTTTTCCTGTTAATTGAAATGTTGTTCCTAAAAAGTTAGCTTCGTTGGTTGGGGTAATTTTTTCTATTTTTAAGTCACAATTGTTGGTTCCATAGGTATATATTTTACAAGTACTATCTTGAATCATTTCTTTAAAGAAGGGATCATCTTTATTTAAAATTCCTATTTTTGATTGGGTAAATAATTTTCTTTTGGACTTTCTATAGTCTTCATAAGTAGGATGTTCTCTTGGTCCAATATGATCAATGGAAAGATTGGTAAATATTGCATAGTCGAATAAAATATTGTTGACTCTTCCTACTTTTAGGGCTTGGCTAGATACTTCCATTACTAAATATTTGGTTCCTGTATCAACCATTTGTCGCATATATTTTTGTATTTTGTAAGACTCTGGGGTGGTATTTTTATGAGGAATTAGTTTACCATTGATGATGGTTCCTATGGTTCCAATAATTCCTACTTTTTCTCCTTTTTGTTCTAAAATATTTTTGATTATCCATGAGGTTGATGTTTTTCCTTTGGTTCCAGTTATAGCAATTTTTATTAAAGATTTATCGGGATGACGAAAAAGATTGGCACTTAAGTAAGAGAGTGTGGTTCTAGTATCTTTTACTTTAATAATGGTAACTTCTTCTTTGATTTCTTCTATTTCTTGACAAATAATAATGCATTTGCATCCTTTTTGGATGGCATTTTTTATATAATTATGTCCGTTGGTGTCTATTCCTACTAGACAAATAAAAGCATCGTTTTCTTTGGTTTCTCTAGAGTCATAGGAGATGTCTTTTATTTCTGTATTAATGTTTCCTTTTATTAATTTATAGTCTATTCCGTTTAATATTTCTTTTAGTTTCATTTTTGTTCCTCTTTTCTTAAAGTACTTATATTTATTTTTCTAGTATAGCAGGAAAAAGAGTAGGTAAGTACTCTTATAGTTTAAAATCATCAAAGTCATTATCTGACATATCTTTTCTATCAAAGAATAATTTTTCTTCGTATTTACATAACTTTGCTACAATATTTGTAGGAAACAGTTTTACTAGCTTATTGTATTCAGCAATATGCTTGTTATAGTATTCTTTACTGACAATTAAATTTTCATCTAAGTCTTCTAATTTCTTGGTAATTTCTATCATTTCTTTATTTTCTTTTAAGAAGTCATATTTTTCTTTTAAGGTAATAAAGTTATTTTCTGCTTCTATTAGTTTTCGATCAAGATCGAAATTGGATATTTTTTTGGTTCGAAGTCTTACGATTTCTTCAAACATTTTTTTATCTTTTTCTTCCTCTATTTTTTCATTTCCTTTAATCAGTGATACACATTTATTAATGGTATCATATTTATTTCTTAGATGATTATCAATATTTGCTTCTACTTCATTTATTCTAATGATATAGTCTTGTAATTTATTATATAGTGTTGTATAAATTCCAATAATAATGCAGACGACTAAAATCATTCCTAATAAAACTAACATTAATGAATCCAATACTATCACTTCCTAGTAATATTATAGCAAAAAATGTTTTGTTTTGTAAATGTCTATTTTTTTTATTTTACAGTTTAGTTGGTGGGAAGATAAAATTCTTTTTTATAGTTAATTGGTTCTTCAAAAGTAACAAAATCTAGATAAATCATTAAAATTAAATACCATTCTCCTGTATTAGGATTAGAAACAATTAAATGATCTTTTCCTGATTGTTCAATAATTCCTTCAAATACACGATCTTGCCATTCAATTGATCCAGGGACGGTGACATGAAATTTGGCTTTTTTTCCTCTATTTAATCTTAAGATATTTTCAATATAGGATTGTTCATCTGGGATTGTACTTGTATTATACATAGCGTTTGGTAATTGAGTTTGGTCATAGGTTGGGACATTCGTTTGAGTAGATGGTTGTTGTGGGTAGTTTGGGTTTGGATAGTAAGCATTATTCATAAAAAACTCCTTTCTTTGACAATATCAGTATATGAAATTAAAAGCTGAGTATTCCATAAAAAATCTATATCATTAATTAAAACGATATAGATTGATAGATGGTGTGTTGAATAATCTAAAATTTATATTATTTACACCAATTCCATTAGAAATATAAACACTCTTATTTTTTAATTCTGAACTTTTTATTTTTTTTGCTCCATTTGGGAGAAGTAGATTTTTTATTCCTGGTATATTGATTGAACCATTTATGGAGTGACCTGCTAAGATTAGATTTGAAGTTTTTTCATTCTCTAGAATTTCTTTAATGGCATCTGGTTCATGTACCATTGTAATGTGGTAAGTATTTTCATCTAGAGAAGTATATGATTTATTAATATCCATATTTTTTAGGTAACTTTCTAATCCTGTTAGAGCAATTTTATCGTTATTTTCATTATAGATATAAGTTGTTTCGTTTTTTAGTAGGGTAATATTACTTTGAAGATAAATATTTTTTAATGCTTCTTCATTGCTATAATCTTGATCTCCCATAATTGCATAAGTTCCATATTTAGGATTTAACTTTTTTAAATATTTAATTAAAAAATTAATATCTTTATTGGTAAGTTGATAATCTTTATCTAATAAATCTCCTGTAAAGAGAATGATATCTGGTTTATTACGATTGATTTCTTTGATTAAATCTTTTACTCTTTTTTCCGTAATGACTTTTTTATAATGAAGATCTGAAAAATGAATAATCTTTAGTCCTTTATTACTTTCTGGAATTTGTTCTTTTAGGGCTATTTCATGAGTAATTAATCCTGTTGTTCCAATAAATCTACTGTAAAGGAGAAGAACAAAGAAGATAGTCATTAGACTTAATATTGTCATTAATAATTTTTTCATGATATCACCGTTATTAGATAAGTTATTAGGGCTAAAGTGTTATGAAAAGCATGGACTGTTATGGTAGAAAAGATATTATCTGTTTTGTGATAAAGATAAGCAAAGGTAAATCCTAGACTACAATATGGAATTAAGTATAATAGATCTATAAAAGAATTAAGAGATGATATAACATGCATTCCACCAAAGATAAATCCTGATAAAAAGATATAAATATATTGATTAGAAGTAATATTTTTTATACTTTTTCTAAAGACTAATTCTTCTGTTATTGGGGCATATATCATTAATTGAAAAGCCATATAAATAGGGTAAGTATCAATTAATTCACGAACGGCTTTTTCATTTGCAGCTAGTTGATTTCCTAATATAATAGAAATTATACAATTACTAACAATCATTATCGTAAGACCTACTATCCAGTATTTAAAAGAATATAAAATATGTTTTCCTAAATCTTGATTAAAGAAATTTTTAAAATCTTTAAAGAAGGTTTTTCGATAAATTAAAATTAAAATTCCTATTAATAATAAATCATTTAAAAATGCTAAAAATACCTTTATTATATTAGATAACTCTTTATAATCTATTCCTATAATTTTGGTCAATATAACAGGGACAATTGACCAAATTAAGATTAAACAAATTAAACTTAAACTAATTATACTTTTTGTTATTATTTTTTCTATTTTATCGAAATTATTGGTTTTTTCTTTTTTCATTACTTCACCACCATATGATAATCATTATAAACTATTTTAATATAATCTACAAGTAAAAAAAATCTCTATTTTGGAGATTTTGTACTTAAAATTTTTCTCTTACTTTTTTCTTCTTTCTTTGCAGGAATTGTTTTGTAAAGGGAAGTATTTAATAATTCTTGAGCAATAATTGGCATTATTTTTTGCCTTTCTTCTGTATAAAATTGATTTAATAATCTTCTTTCTTTTTTCCATAAAGCAAAGATTTCTTCTTTAGTATATTGATAGATATTTGTTGAAATATCCATCAATAATTGATTAGTAATAGAAGATTCGAAATCCTTTTCTGCTTGATCAAAAGGAAAATTATTTTCTTTTATGATTAAAGAGATTACTTCTAGTTTTAATGTTTCTATTCTAGTATTTGTACTATGATTACTTTCCATAATTTTTTTCTCCTTTCTTTTTTGGTATTATAAATAAATTTATTTAAAATATCAAGTTTTTTTAATGGTTTACATATATATTAATATGGATAAAGAGCTTATTAATAAGCTAAAAAAGTTAGAAGTAGAAGAATTTATTTGGTTAATTTTAATTGAAATTATTTTATATTACTTTAATTGATGGAGAAATAGAGATAGGGAATTTGCGTTACTTTAAAGTTATCTAGTGGTGAAGAAAATTGATTTTTTCTTCTTTTTTTGTTATCCTTAAAGTAATAATAGAATGATAGATAGAGGGTGATACTGTATGGTAAAAAAAATTTATAATTTATTATTTAAAAGAAAAAATTATAAATTTATTATTGGAATATTTCTAGGAATATTTTTTTCTATAGTAGGAGTATATGCTGCTAGTAAATATACTTCTAAGAGTGTATATTATAATAATGAAAATAGTAGTTTATCTAGTGATGATGTACAGGGAGCTATTGATGAGTTATCAGAGAAAGCAAAGAATCTTTCTAGTAGTGGATGTCCATCTGGTTATGCTTGTTTAGAGAAAAAAACTACTTTAGCGTTAGGAGATTATGTTAAGATGACACCAACTAAATCTTCTTATACAACAGATAAATCTAAAACAGGATATACAAGTACACAAACCATTAAACCTCAAGAATTAAATTTATGGCGAGTGATTAAAATTAATAGTGATGGAACAGTAGAGATGATTAGTGAACATGTATCTAGTACAGCAATATACTTTGGAGGAAAAACAGGGTACTTAAATTTAGTAGGCTATTTAAATGTACTTGCTAGTCAGTATGAAAATAGTACTTACACAAAAGGTTCTAGACATTTTGGTTATAATGGACAAACAGAATATATTACTGATACAACAAAATTTGTTAATCCTGCACCATGGACTAGTTCAACTGGAAGTAGTACAGTAGAAAGGCAAGGAGGAGGAGATACTTTATATACTACAGACTATAATTTAGTTTATACAGTGTTAGGAACTAGAGTGGCGACCAAACCAGGAAGCGCCGCTGGTTCATATTATTGGATGGCCTCACGTTACTATGGCTATTCGTCATCTACTAGCTATTACTGGCGCGGTCGTAGCGTGAGCACCTCGGGGTCGAATAGCAACTACAGCTTGTATCGCTATTACAGTTCAAGTTTCAACGCGGACTACAATAGTAATTCCTTTCGCCCAATAGTGGTTCTGAAGTCAGGCCTCAAATACTATGGAGTCGGGACAGAGGATTATCCAATGGAAATATCAGTAAGTTAGGAAGTGTAGAACCTCGGAGGACAGCCTAAGGGTGTTCACCGAGGCAGGTTTAAAAAGAAAGAAGGTTAAAATGTGGCAGTCATTCATATGGTGAATAATTTGAAAGAATTATTTCCTGATTATGTTTTATTATTAAAAATTGGTACTTTTTATGAGTGTTATTGTGATGATGCTAATATTGTTTCTTATTTATTTTCTTACAAAAGAAAAACTCTATCTAGTGGGGATAAGGTATGTGGATTTCCTCTTGTTTCTTATCATAAGGTAATCTCTAATTTAGAGAATAGAAATATTAATTATATTTCTATTGATAAAACACATAATTATGAAGAAATAGATAAGGTTAATTATAAGAAAAAGAATCAATATCATGTGATTTTGGATAAAGCAAATTATTATATCAATAATTTAGAGAGAATTGATAAGATTAAAAATTTTCTTTTAAAAGATAATTCTAAAATAGATGAGATAGAGAGATTGTTATATGAAAGATAAATTTTATGTTACTCGTTTAATTAAAGAATTAATTCATAGTTTTCATCAATATTTAACCAATTTTCCTCATAAGGAAATTGAGATAAAAAGAGAGATTATGTCTACTTCTTATCAAATGTTAAAAATTGCTTATGAAGCAAATACAACTTTTGATTTGAAAAAAAGAGTAGATATTCAAGATAAGATAATTTCTTATATTAAATATTTGGATTATTTGGTTAATGTTTGCTATGATAAGCAAATTATTAATTCAAAGAGATATTTGAAATTTGGTGAGAATTTAGATTATTTATTAAAATATGTAATTGGATGGCGAAAGTCATCTAGGGCTTAGTTGTTTGGATAAGGAGGGGAATTATGACCATTCTTCATCTACTAACTATAACTGGAACGGTCGTAACGTGAACACCTCGGGGACGAATAGCAACAACAACTTGTATAACTATAACAGTTCAAGTTTCAACACGAACAACAATAGTAATTCCTTTCGCCCAGTAACTTCTTCAAACTGTGGTAATATAAGTATTCTTATATTAGAGATAATGAAGAAATAGACTAAGTCCAATAGATTTATTCTATAAACAATAATTTAAAATATATCTGTTAGTAATTTAGGTGAAAGGGGATATATGAAAAGGAAAAATAATTTATATTCAAATGTATATAAATTTGATCATATAGAGAAGTGTTTTGATGAGATTTGTAGAAATACAAAGAATAAAAATAAAGTAAGTCAATTTAAAGAATTTAAGGCAATATATATTAGCCGAGTTTATCATGAATTAAAAAATAAAACTTATCAAGTAGGAAGTTTTCATGTATTTTATCTTTATGATCTAAAAAGAGAAGGATAGTTAGTCAAAATATGTATGATAAGTTAGTGAATCATTTGGTTAGTAGGTATATTTTATATGATGCTTTAATTCCTTGTTTGATTGATTCTAATTGTGCATCAAGACCAAATAAGGGAGTAAGTTATGCTTTAAAGTTATATTATCAATATCGAAGAGTATTGGATAAAAAATATTCTTATTATTATATTTTAAAATGTGATATTAAGTCTTATTTTGCTAGTATTGATATTGAAATATTAAAGAATAAATTAAGAAAAAAGATTAAAGATAAAGATGCTTTAACTATTATTTATCAGATATTAGATAGTGATACTACTCTTAGTATAGGATTTATGACTAGTCAAATATTAGGAATATTTTATTTAAATGATTTAGATCATTATATAAAAGAAGAATTAAAAATAAAATATTATGTTAGATATCAAGATGATTTTTTATTATTACATTGGGATAAACAATATTTAAAATATTGTTTAGATAAGATAAAAGAGTTTTTAAAAAGAGGGAAATTAGAATTGAATGAGAAGACTAGAATTTATAAAAATACAAATAATATTATTTTTCTTGGGAGAAATAAATATAATAGAAGTTCTAAATATAGAAAACAATTTAGAAAATTAAAACATAAGAAGTATTTATATGATGTAGGAAAAATTCAATTAAACAGTTATTTAGCTAGTTATATTAATTATAGAAATATTAATGGAGGTTTGAGAAAATGAAAAAAAGTAAGGGTTATAATTATAAATTATTAATGGGAGTGATTTTAGGAATACTTTTATCTGTGGTTGGTGTAAGGGCTGTTAGTTATCTTGGAAGTGGTTCAGAATTAGTTTACGATAATAGTAGTAGTGGACTTTCCTCTGTTAATGTTCAAAATGCTTTAGATGAAGTTTATAGTAAAATTTGTCCTGATAACTATGTATGTTTCAAGAAGAAAAGTACTTTAGCATTAGGAGATTATGTTCAGATGACACCAACTAAATCTTCTTATACAACAGATACTTCTAAAACAGGATATACAAGTACGCAAACTATTAATCCTCAAGAATTAAATCTATGGAGGGTGATTAAAATTAATGATGATGGAACGGTAGAGATGATTAGTGAGCATGTCTCTAGTACAGCGGTATATTTTCAAGGACAAACAGGATATCAAAATTTAGTAGGCTATTTAAATGTTCTTGCTAGTCAGTATGAGAATAGTACTTATACGAAAGGTTCTAGATATTTTGGTTATAATGGACAAACAGAATATATTACGGATACATCAAAATTTGTTAATCCTGCACCATGGACTAGTTCAACCGGAAGTAGTACAGTAGAAAGTCAAGGAGGAGGAGATACTTTATATGCAACAGATTATAATTTAGTTAATACAGTGTTAGCGACTAAAGTGGCAACTAAACCTAACAGTGCATCTGGTTCAGATTATTGGATGGCTTCTCGTGACTATTATTATTCTTCATCTACTAGCTATGGCTGGTACGGTCGTAGTGTGGACGCCTCGGGGGCGAATAACATCATCTATTTGTATCGCTATAGCAGTTCAAGTTTCAGCACGGACAACGATAGTAATTCCCTTCGCCCAATAGTGGTTCTGAAGTCAGGACTCAAATACTATGGAGTTGGGACAGAAGACTATCCAATGGAAATATCAGTAAGTTAGGAAGTGGAGAACCTCGGAGGACAGCCTAAGGGTGATCACCCGAGGTGGCTATCTTTTTTAGTAGAAGGAGGAATAAGAAAACTTGGAAGAAATAATAAAAATATTAACTTTAAGAAAAGAAAGTATATCGACAATGGAATCAGCAACTGGTGGATATATTGCTAATGCTATTACTAATGTAGAAGGAGCTAGTGAAGTATTTTCTTTTGGTGCAGTAACTTATTCTAATTTTTATAAGATAAAATTAGGGGTTGATAAAAATTTAATTGAAAAGTATAGTGTTTATAGTATGGAAGTTGCTCATGATATGAGTAGAGCAATTACTGAGTACACTAATAGTAGATATGGAATTGGTGTTACAGGAAAATTAAATCGAGTAGATAGATTTAATTTAAGTGGTAAAGATAACATTGTTTATATTAGTGTATTTGACCAAAGAAAGAATAATTATTTGGATTGTGTCTTAGAAATGGAAGATACCACTAGAGAAAGAAATAAGAAAAAAATACTTATAGAGATTGTTATTTTATTGAAAAAGATGTTAAGTGAGGAAAGATGATGAAAATAAAAAGGGTACGATTATATGATAATTCCTTGGAAAGTAGTTTGAGGGTTAAGAAAATACTTCTAGAGAAATTTACTAAGTTAGGGATAAAGGTATGTGATAAGAATTATCAATTAGCGATTGCAATTGGGGGAGATGGTACTTTTTTAAGGATGCTTTCTAGTAATGGGTTTAATTCATCTATTTATTATACAGGAATTAATTTAGGAAGATTAGGAGTACTACAAGATATAGAGGAAGATGAAGTAGATTTATTTTTATCTTCTCTTTTTCATGATGAGTTTTTAATTCAAAAGAATTCTTTATTAGAGATGAATATTGTTACTTCTGATAAAAAGACTTATCAGTATTATTCTTTTAATGAATTTGTTATTCGAGAAGTTGGTCTTCGTACAACTACTTTGGATTTTTTTGTTGGTCATGATCATTTGGAACGCTTAGTAGGGGATGGAGTAATTATTTCTAGTACAATTGGTTCTAGTGCTTATAATGCTAGTTTAGGGGGAAGTATTATTTTGGGAAATTTGGAAGTAATGCAGTTGACACCTATTGCTTTGGTTCGTTCAGGAATTCATCATCAATTTTTTAATTCTTTAGTTTTTTCTAAGGAGCAAAAATTGATGATTTATCCTAAGGGAAGGACAAACTCTTTAATTCTTTCTTTAGATGGCCAAAATGTAGAGATAGATAAGGTAGAAAAGATAAAGATAGGTATTAGTAATCGAAAAATTAAAAGGATTGTTCTTCCTCATTCTAGGGTAGAAAATCTTTCCCAAAAAATTCTTGCTCCTTCAATTGACACTACTTTTAGATAAAGTTATAATGAAAAAGAAAGGAAAGTGAATGAAATGTTTTTTCATCATAAAAAATTAATTGTTCAAGTAACGGGAATGCATTGCTCTAATTGTTTAGATAGAATAAAAAAAGCATTAGAAGAAGTTTCTGATGTTGTTAAAGTAAAAGGAAATTTATCTAAACAAGAGGTAATTGTATTTTATGATCAATCTCTTGATCAAGAACATATTCGAGAGATTATTGATCGTTTGGGCTATTCTGTTACGGGAATGAAAAATATAGATTAGTTGGTGGTTAGTATGGAACAAGAGAATATTCAAAAATTTATTAAGAAATTGCGAAAGGAAAAGAATTTAACACAAAAGCAATTAGCAGATATGTTAGGAGTAACTTATCAAGCTGTTAGCAAATGGGAAAGAGGTTTAAATATTCCTGATATTAGTATTTTAAAAGAAATTAGTCATATTTTTGATGTTGATATGGATACTATGATTACAGGAGTAGAAAAAAAACATAAAAAATATATTCCTAAATTTTATTTCTTTCTTATTTTTCTTCTTATTTTTCTTCTTTTGTTCTTTATTTTTTTATATTTTAGTAATCATAATTTTTATTTAAAGAAAGTTTCTAGTGGTTGTGATGATTTTATTGTAAATGGTAGTTTTGCTTATAATAAAGAAAAGTCTTCTCTTTATATTTCTAATATTGATTATTGTGGGGAAGAAAATAAAACAATTTATCAAGAAATTTCTTGGGAATTGTATGAGGAATATCAAAATAATAAAAGAAAGATTAGAGATGGTTCTTTATCAAAAAATATTTCTTTAAATGATTATTTAAAGAAGTTAGAAATTCATATTGATGATTATTCTAGTAGTTGTAAAAAGATTTCTTCTTCTCAAGTGTATTTAGAAATTAAAGTTAAAGATAAAGAAGGAAAAGTAGAACTCTATCAGGTTCCTATTCAGTTGGAAAGTGATTGTGAACAATGAGTTCTTTTTTTTATTCAACTTGAAGTTTAGTATATTCAACTTTTTATTTATTGATTCTTTGCTTATTCTTTTTTATACTTTTGTTATGGAGGTAGAAAATGAATTTGAAGAAATGGATAATGCTATTTATTTTTGTTGGGGGAATATTAATGATTAGTGGTTGTCGTAAGGTAGAGGAAAGTGATATATCGAAATTTAAAAAAGAATATGAGAGTATTAATGGGAGTAAAATAGAAGGAAAAAAATCACGTGAAGTTAAAATTAATTCTAAATCTTCTATTGCTTATACTTCTGTTCATGAGATTAACTCAAAGATGGAGAAAAAAGAGAATTTATGTACCTAGTATTGTTGCTATTGTTGATGGAAAGGCTGTTAATTTGACGGATGGTATTAGCGATAAGCAAACGGATGCTTATATGGAACTTAGTGATGAAATAAAGAAAGATAGTTATCAAAAGATTAAATGTACAATAGAGTGTGTTGCTAATACACAAAAGATATGTAAACCTAAAAAGTGTTAATATTTAATTGATGATTGCAAAAAATGTTGATATTTTTAAAAAATTTGCATTCTATTGCAAAAATAAAACAAATGTGATATACTCTAATTGGTGATGAATTGTGATAGAGAGAAATGACTATTTAGATGAGTTAAAAAAATGGAAAGACAAGGATTTAATTAAAGTAATAACCGGAATAAGAAGGTGTGGTAAATCAACTTTATTTGAATTATATATAAATTATTTAAGGAAAATAGGAATTCCAGATGATCATATTATTTCATTAAATCTTGAGTCTCCTGATTATCAATTTAAAGATTACAAAGACCTTTATGATTATGTTAATGAAAAGATAAAAGATAATGATATGTATTATGTTTTTTTAGATGAGGTTCAAGTGGTTGAACAATTTGAAAAAGCAGTGGATGGATTATATATTAAAAAGAATGTTGATGAATATATTACAGGGTCAAATGCTTATTTATTATCTGGGGAACTTGCTACATTTTTGGCTGGTAGATACATTGAATTAAAAGTTTTTCCTTTATCGTTTAAGGAATATGCAAATTATTTTCAACAAGATGGAGATGAAAGATTACATTTAAAATATGTGAATAATAGCTCTATGCCTTATGCTTTAAAACTTGATGATCAAGATGAGATTGATAAGTATTTAGATGCTATTTATAATACAATAATTGTAAAAGATATTGTAACTAGGAGAAAAATTTCGGATACTAGTGTATTAAAAAGTTTATCTGAATTTATGTTTTCTAGTATAGGAAATGTGTTGTCGGTTAAAAAAATAGCAGATACTTTAACTTCTAATGGGAGAAATATTTCTGTTCATACAGTAGAAACTTATTTAGATTCTTTAGTTGAAAGTTTTATTTTTAATAAAGTTTCTAGATATGATATTAAAGGAAAACAGTATTTACAAACAGGAGAAAAATATTATGCTACTGATGTTACAATGCGGTATGCTTTGCTTGGAAGAAAGTATATTGATTTAGGGCATATTCTTGAAAATGTTGTTTACTTGGAACTTTTGAGAAGAGGATATAAGGTTTATATTGGGAAAGTTGGAGATAAGGAAATTGATTTTATTGCAGAAAATAGTGTTGGAATAACTTATTATCAAGTTGCTTATACTGTAAGGGATAAAGATACATTGGAAAGAGAATTATCTGTACTTGATAATATTAATGATCATTATCCTAAGTTTATTTTGACAATGGATGTTGATCCAGAGATTGATTTTAATGGGATAAGAAAAATTAATGTTTTAGATTGGTTATTAGAAAAGTAAAAATACTTATTTAGATTAAGCTATAAAGATATAGTTATCTAAATAAGTATTTTTTATTCTTCAATAATTTTTATGTTTTTCTTGAATTCTTTTACTAAATCGTTTGTATTTTTCTTAAATAAAATCATATCTACTATTCCTGTGATGGAGTAAACAATTAGGGTTATTCCTGTAAATAAAGCAATTGCAATAGAAGAATCTATTGGATTTACAATTAGGATAATTCCACATATTATGGATAATATTGTTAATAGTAGAGTAAATATCCAAGAAGTATTATCTATTCTTCGAAGAAGAGTTGCCATTTTTAATTTAAAGATACTATCAATAATGAAGTAGATTCCTAACATAATAGGGATAATAATTTGAAAGAGATTAGGATAAATTAAGATGATTGTTCCTAATATGATAGAGATTATTCCATTAAATATTGTATCCATAGGAAAGAATATAATTCTATTAGTAAATTCTAGTCCTATTAGATAGATTCCACTTCCTATTAAAATAAAAGCAATTAAGTAAGCAACTACTGTTATGGAGATATTAGGATAGATTAAAAAGATAATTCCTAATAATAAGAAAATAATAGAAATTCCTATTGCTTCATTGATGATTTGATTAAATTTTTTTAACATATTTATACCTTCCTTTCTTATTATAATTTAACATTTTTAGTTCTCTTTTGTCAATTTTATGATTAAAATAATCAACAAAAATTTATATTTGTTTATAGAATATCCAAAATGATAAATTTTATGAATTGGTCTTTATTTTTTTCTTAAT
Organism: Bacilli bacterium; assembly: GCA_029100965.1. GTDB lineage: Bacteria > Bacillota_I > Bacilli_A > RF39 > UBA660 > RUG11198. The sequence continues at coordinate 35,467 of JAQXQC010000055.1, forward strand.
TTATGTTAATCTTATATTAAGATAATAGGAGTTGGTCATATGGAAAATATTTTAGAAGATCAAAGAATGATTTTATATCGTGGCTTTTTTAGTGGAGTGGATTATGAAGTTAGGGTAGATAAGAAGAGTGGAGTTGGGACAATTATTGTTCCTAGTGGTATTTTAAGTCATCCTAATTATAAAAGTCTTTATTTAAATTGTTATCGTAGGACACTTACTAATTTAACAACTTTAAAGAATATTGCTGTTTCTTTAGAACCAACAAATGAGTTAGAAAAAGAAAGATGTAAGGAATTAATGAAAACGTTACCATTAGATAGTGAGGTAGAGATTGTTTCAAAGAATAAGAAAGAAGTTAATATTGAGAACTATTTGAAAGCTAATATGATTACTAAGAATGATAATGGAAAAATGGTTACTTATTTTAAAAGAAATGCTTCTCAAAATCAGAATGAATATGTTTTAGAGAATGTAAGTTATTTTGCTTTAGAAGAGGAATTGGAAAAATTATTTAGTGATGGAAGGATGAATTTTGAGGATAAATCTGTAGAAGAAATTGCAAATATGGTATTAGATCGTGTTAGTAATAATAAAAAACAATATTATTTTGAAAGTAAGCAACAACATGTTGCTAAAGATGATTATGAGAAGGCTAGTATGAATGCTACAAATCAAGATGATAAAGTAAATACAGAAATAGGAATTATTCAAAAAGATCCTAGTGAGAGAGTAAATAATACTTATCAGGCTGTAGAAAGAGATAAAGGGCATTATACACTTGCTCATTCTAGTGTTAGTGAGGTAGAGTCTCAAAAAATAGAGGGACAGTCAGAAAGTGAACAATCTATTACAGAAGTAGAGAGTAGAGAAGAAGAAAAAGTATATTATATTGACTTAGTTACACAAGATATTTATGATGAAGAATACCAAAAAATTGGTAATATGAAAGAAGGGTATCAAATTAATTTTGATAATAACCATTTAATGAAAAATGGAAAAGAAATTGGTAGTATAGGAGATTTTTCTTCTTTAGAAAATCAAATATCTAATCATAAAAATAATGTTAGGACATTAAAGAAGGATAATGAAGGAATTGTTGACTTTCAAACTTTCTTCTTGTTAATATTTATTATGAGTGTATTGATGGGAAGTTTATATTTCTTTTGCAGATAGGAGGAAGAGATGGACTCTAAAAAAAGATTAATTATTACTAGTGTTATATCTATTATTCTTGTATCTATTTTATTTATTGGGAGTACTTATTCCATTTTTACTTCTACTGATGTTGATCAAGAATCTAATGTATATCAAACGGGAAATTTGTCAATTCAGTTTGAAAATACAAATAATGTTGCTTTAGAAATTACTAAGCCAATGTCGGATCAAAAAGCAGTTTCTTTGACTCCATATCATCTTACGGTTACCAATAATGGTACAGTTGCGTATAAATTTAATATTGTACTTAATCCAACAACAGCAACAGATGAAATTAATCATCAATATATTATGACTAAAGTAGGACAATTGGATAGTAAAAAATTTAGTGATTGTACAAATAATATTATTAAAGAAGGAGTTATTTTGTTGCCTAAAACAAGTGTTGATATTGATGTTCGTGTTTGGTTATCTGATACTGTTCAAAATACAGAGGTTAATAAGAGTTTTAGTGCAAAATTATCTATAGATGGAGTTGGGGCTTATAGTAAGCATACAGAGGTGGATAATAGTGCGTTAGCATCTAATGATAAATTAGCTAGTCGATTTAGTTATGATAATTCTAAGTCTAATTTTGATTGTTCTGATGTACAGTGTGCGATTGATACTTTAGATAAAGCATTAGGAGGTAGTGATTTATTTTTAGGGGCATATGTTTCCATGACACCTAAAAAATCTTCTTATACAACAGATACTTCTAAAACAGGATATACGAGTAGTCAAACAATTAATCCTCAAGAATTAAATCTATGGAGGGTAATTAAAATTAATAGTGATGGAACGGTAGAGATGATTAGTGAGCATGTATCTAGTACAGATGTATACTTTCGAGGAAAAACAGGGTACTTAAATTTAGTAGGATATTTAAATGTACTTGCTAGTCAATACGAGAATAGTACTTATACAAAAGGGTCTAGACATTTTGGGTATAATGGACAAACAGAATATATTACCGATACTTCCAAATTTACTTCTAGTGCTCCATGGACTTGTGGTACTGGAGGAAGTTGTAATCCAGTAGAAAGTCAAGGAGGAGGAGATTGGTTATATACAACAGATTATAATTTAGTTAAAGCGACTGAAGTGGTAACTAAACCTAACAGTGCATCTGGTTCATCTTATTGGATGGCTTCTCGTGACTATAGCTATTCTTCATCTACTAGCTATGGCTGGTACGGTCATAGTGTGGACGCCTCGGGGGCGAATAACCTCAACCATTTGTATGACTATGTCGGTTCAAGTTTCAGCACGAGCAGCAATAGTAAGTCCCTTCGCCCAATAGTGACTTTGAAGTCTGGACTTAAATATACAGGATCTGGAACTGCTGATGATCCATTTAAACCATCTACAAAGTAGTAGAATATAGAAAGAATGTTAGAGAATTTTATTCTCTTATTCTTTCTTTTTTTTATTATTTATGATATCCTTAAATTGAATAGTTAATGAAAAGAGGAAAGATGATAATGAAGTATTTTAAAGAAGCAAGAGAGAATTTTTTACATATTGATTATTTTTTATCAAAGTATGCTACGCATAGTATGGCATCTATTCGAATGAAGGAGGAAGAATTTGATATCCGGACACCTTTTTTTCGGGATATTGATCGAATTATTCATGCGATGAGTTATACGAGGTATGCGGATAAAACACAAGTGTATTCTTTTTCTGTAAATGATCATATTTCTAAGAGAATTATTCATGTTCAGTTAGTGAGTAAGATTGCTAGGACGATTGGTAGGTCATTGAATTTAAATACAGATTTGATTGAGGCGATTGCTCTTGGACATGATATTGGGCATACACCTTTGGGACATGTTGGTGAATCTATATTAAATGAGATTTCTTTAAGAGAATTAGGAGAGCATTTTGCTCATAATATTCAAGGGGTACGGAATTATATGTATTTAGAGAATCATGGATATGGATTAAATCTATCTATTCAAGTGTTAGATGGAATTATGTGTCATAACGGGGAAATTTTATCTCATCGATATCTTCCTCAAGAGAAGACTAAGGAGGAATTTTTAAGGGAGTATTCTTCTGCTTATAAAGAGTTAAAGGAAACAGCAAAATGTCGTCCAATGACATTAGAGGGGTGTGTTGTTAGAATTAGTGATATTATTGGTTATATTGGGCGAGATATTGAGGATGCGATTCGCCTTGGAAATATTAAAAGAGAAGAGATTCCTACTCATATTACGAAAGTTTTAGGAAGTACAAATAAAGAGATTATTAATACTATTGTTATGGATATTATCGATAATAGTTATGATAAGCCTTATTTAGAGATGAGTAAGGAAGTGTATCATGCTTTACTAGACTTAAAGAAATTTAATTATCAATATATTTATCAAAAGAGTTTAACAGATGAGCAAAAGAATTTTTATCGAGAAGGAATGAATAAGATTTATTTTCGTTATCTTCATGATTTAGAAACTAAGAATAAAGAAAGTATTATTTATCGTTATTTTTTAGATACAAAAGAAAGTATTTATTTAGAGAATACTAGTTTTAAAAGAATGGTTATTGATTTTATTGCTGGTATGACTGATGATTTATTTTTACATGAGATAGAGAAATAGGGGAAATTAAGATGAAAAAAGATTTATTCATTTTTTTCTTTTCTTTAGGAATTCTTTTCATCAGTATTTTTTGTTTCTCTTTTTCTTCTTTTCATGAGAAAACAAATGATTTTTCTTTCTCTTCGATTGATCATCAGGCTGTCTTTTTAAGAGCAGGAGGAGGTAGTTCTTCTGGTGGAGGTCATAGCTCTGGTGGTTCAGGTAGTCATGGAGGAGGTTATCATTCTGGGGGAAGAGGTAGCTTTCTTAGTAATATTTTATTTTATATAGTATTCTTTTTTAGTTTTTTCTTTGCTTCTATTTATTTCTATTTTCGAGTTGTTAGGGCATCTATGAATAGTAGAAAATTTTTAAAGATGCTTTCTTTAGAAGAAAAAACTTGGAATTATAAAAAACAAGAAAAACAAGTTATTGAAGCTTTTTATTCAATTCAAAAATCTTGGACTAATGGGGATATGAGTAATTCTAAGGATTATATGGATTATTCTTTGTATGAAGAGTTTCAGACAAAGTTAACTTGGATGGAGATGAGGAAGGAGAGGAATGTTTTAAAAAGAATTCGTCTTTTAGATATTAAGCCAGTTTTTGTTCATGATGAAGAAGATGATACAAAAGATTTTATTTGGTTTTATCTTAAGGGAAAAATGGTTGATTATGTGATTAATACGGATACTTTAGAAAAAATAGACGGAAGTACTGTACCAACTTCTTTTGTAGAATTTTGGAAGTTTGTTAGAAAAGATGATGATCATTTTGTTTTAGCAAAAATACTTCAACAGAATGAAGGAGATAGTATTTTGATTCAAGATAGGTAATAGAATGAAAAAACAGTAAAGGTGGGAAAAGATGGAAACTTATACTTATGAACAAATTATTCAAGAAAGAAAAAGGGAATATTTGACTTTGATGAAAGAGATTCAAGGGTTAAAAAAGTATATTCAAAAAACAAAGTATGCAGATGATTATTACTTAAAATATACTGGTTATTGTGGTTCGTTTGAACCAGAGATAATTCTTTATGTGGATGAGCATTATCATTTATTAGCAAAGGGTATTAAAAATTTAATGGATAAATTGGGATTATCTATTTTGGAAAGAGATATGTTTTCTCTTAATCAAAAACTTGTTTCTGAATATTTTATGGGAAGAAAAAAAGTAATTCAAATTACTGATGTAGAGAACTTTAGAAAAGATATGGAAAAGATTTTAAGTAGTGATGTTGCTTTAGAATTAAAAAAATATGATATTTCTGGAATTATTGATCAATATAGTTTAAATGATTACTTAATGGTTCATACTTCCAATCAAACAAATGTTACTAATGGAAATATAGAATTATGTCATGATTATTCTCCAGAAGTATTATTGTTTAGTGCTAAAAATGGAATTGTTCATGAAGAAAATGTACTTCATTTATTTAAAGAGGAATATCTTAGTTCTTTGTTTTCAGATTATTTTCGCTATCATGTTGAGAAACAAAATTCTTTAGAATATCAATTTGATGATGATTTAAAGGGGAAAAATTTAAATTGTGAATTTTTGGATGGAACAGTTTCTAAGGGGAAAATTTTAATTCATAAAAAGAATAAAAGGTGATAAGATGATGAATAGAAAAGAAGTAAAAAGATGTGCAAAAAATACAATGAAACATCATTATTTTAGAAATGTTTTATTGGTATTTATTTGTTCTCTTCTTTTAGCAGGTGGTTTTAATTATACTACTAAAAATATTCAACAAATTGATATTCAAGATAAAAAGATTAATCAAATATTAAATAATAAAAGTCTTACTTCTAGTGAAATTTTAGGAGAACTATTCGAAAAAACTAAGCAAGAGAAAAAATTTGAGAGAATGATTGAAAATAGGTATACGAATGGAGTTTTATCTTATCTAGTTAATTCTATAATTAGTAGTAAGTCTATTATTTTTACTGTTTTAAATGGTATTAATAAAATATTTTTTCATAATAAGATAGGTCTTGGAGTAGTTATTTTTATTAGTAGTATTTTTATTAGTTTAGTTGCTATTTTATTTATTAATGCTATTGAAGTGGGAAAATGTCGCTATTTCTTGGAGCAGAGGAGATATTATGGAACAAAGATTGATAGAGTTTTATTTCCTTATTTGGTTAGAAAGACTTTTCATATTTCATATATTTTATTTATAAGGTCTATTTATCAATTTTTATTTAATTTGACTATTATTGGTGGCTTTATTAAACATTATGAATATTTTTTTGTTCCTTATCTTTTAGCAGAGAATCCTAATATGACGAAAAAAGAAGTTTTTCTTTTATCTAAAGAATTATCTAATGGGTATAAATGGAAATTATTTTGTTTAGATTTATCTTTGTTAGGTTGGGAATTTTTAAGAGTATTTACTTTGAATTTAAGTGCAGTATTTTATTCTAATGTTTATAAGGAAGCTTTATATGCTGAAGTTTATATGAGAGTTAGAAAAGAGAAGATAAGTAATTTATCTTATTCAACTCTTTTAAATGATACAAATTTAGCGATTGATATTCCTTGTGATGATAGTTATCCAGAAGAAAAATTTAGTATTCCTGTTAGTAAGATGAATAAAATACTTCATCTTAACTATGATAGAAGTTATAGTTTAAAATCATATATTTTATTTTTCTTTACTTTTTCGATTATTGGTTTTTTATGGGAAGTGTTATTACATTTAATTAGTGATGGTTGTTTCGTTAATCGGGGAACTATGCATGGACCATGGCTTCCTATCTATGGATGTGGTGGTGTACTTATTTTAATTCTTTTAAAACGCTATCGAGATAAGCCTTTCACTTTATTTTTAGCCACATTTCTCTTATGTGGAGTTGTTGAATATGGAACGGCTTGGTTTTTGGAAACGTTTAGACATTTAAAGTATTGGGATTATACGGGATATTTTTTAAATATTCATGGACGTGTCTGTTTAGAGGGTCTTCTTGTCTTTGGACTTGGTGGCTGTGGCTTTACTTATATAATTGCTCCTATTTTAGATAATCTTTATCAACAAATTAATTCTAAATTAACTACATTTTTGTGTATTTTTCTTCTTTTTACTTTTAGTATTGATTTTTTATATTCTAGTTTTTTTCCTAATACAGGAGAAGGGATAACTAAGGAAATTTATATAAAGAAAAGTTCATAATAAGTTAGTAGGAAGATGTTTGCTTTGAAATTTATATAATAAGAAATAATAAGTATTTTTGTTAAAATTGTTTAAGAATAGGTGGTGATGAAATGAAAAATAATGGATGTTTTTTTAAAAAGATATCCCCTTATTTAATTTTAGTTTTATGTATTACTTTTTTGTTTTTGGGAACTTATTTATTATTATTGATTGCTAAGTATCCTGTTTAAAATATTACTAGTTTACACTAGTTTTTTTCTTTTTTGACATTTTGTCAAATTTCTCTATTTTTTTCTTGACAAAAAGAACTAATGTGTCTATACTATACTGGTATACCGAAACGGTATAGTAGTATAGTAGGTGAAGGATATGGAAAAAAGGGAAAATATTATTGCTTCTGCTAGAGAGTTATTTAATAAGTATAGTTTCGATAAGGTATCGATGGATGAGATTGCTAAAAAAGCGGGGGTTACGAAAAAAACAATCTATCATCACTTTCGGGACAAACAAGAACTTTTTCAGTATTTTATTTCTGAAGAATTAGAGAAAATGCGTAAGAAGATTGAAGCAACAGAGAAGAAAAAAGAATCATTCTTGGAAAAAATTAGTGAAGATTTAAATAATGTTTTAACTGTTAGCGATGATAATCAATTGCTTATTAATTTAATTCGAGAAAAAGAAAGTGAGAATTTTCATAATCAAGATTTTTTTAAAGTTTATGAAATGAGAATTTTTTCTTATTTAGAGAAGAAGATTGATGAAGAGATTTCTCGTGGTAATATTAGGAAATGTGATTCTCATTTAACTGCATTTATTATTTATAAAACAATTTATTCTTTGACATTTGAATATGATAAGAAAGTTGATAAGTCTAAAATTTGTAAAGAAGTAACCAATATTCTTTCTAATGGTTTATTGGTAAAAGGGGGAGATAAATATGAAAAATAAAAAGAATCAATTATTTTCTTACATTGTTATTATTGCTGTTTTATGTATTCCATTTATGTATAGTTTTTTCTATTTAAAAGCTTATTGGGATCCATATGGAGAAGGAAATATTGATAATTTGCCTGTTGCAATTGTCAATGAAGATAAAGGGGACAAAGGTAAAGATTTGGTAAATAGTATTAAGGAAAGTAAAAAATTAAAGTTATCTGTTGTTGATTTAGATGAGGCTAATGATGGATTAGATGATAAGACTTATTATGCAGTAATTCGTATTCCTGAAGATTTTTCTAGTAGTATGGAGAGTGCTTCTACTACTTCCAAAAAACACGCTACTATTACTTATTCACCTAATCAAAAATCTAATTATTTAGCTAGTCAAATTATTAATAATGTGGTTCTTAATGTAGAGAAGAGTTTAGATAATAGTGTAAACTCTGCTATTGTTGATAAGTTATCTGATAATTTAAATCAAGTTCCTGAACAGTTAAATACTATTTATGATGGATTTACAAAATTAAATGATGGAACAGAGCAATTAAAGAATGGAAGTAATACTTTGACTAATGGTATTTCTTCATTGCAATCTAATTATTCTTTATTTCATCAAGGACTTGGTACTTTGAATGAAGGGGCTAATACTTTAAATCAAAGTGTTGGGGCTCTTGATTCTTTAGGAGATGGAGTAAATCAATTAGTTAGTGGTGTTTCTGATTTAAAGAATGGTAGTAATTCTCTTTCTAATGGTTTAAATTCTTATGTAGATGGTGTTAATAATACTTTAGGTTATACAGAAAATTTAGTTGCTTTAATTAATGCTACAATTTGTCCAAAAGTTGTTTCTGGTACTGCTACTGTATCTGAACAACAAATGTGTGGAATTGCTCAAGGATTATCTCAAACTTCTGAGAAGACAGGAAATACGACGGTTACTAATTATTTAAAAGTAAGTGGTAATTCTATTAAAGAGGGAAACGCTAGTATTCATCAAGGAATTAATTTATTAAATACAAATGTTTCTCAATTTAAAGATGGGATGAGTAAAATTCAAGAACTTAAGAGTGCTGTTAATCAAATTGCTAGTGGTACAAATACATTAGCGCAAAGTTCTAATCAAATTGTATCAGGAATTAATGCTTTAGCTGATGGTTCTAATACCTTAAATAATGGAATTTCTACTTTGAATGATAGTGTAGTAGATGCTAAAAATACTTTAGGTACAAAGATAGAGGATACGAAAAAAGACTTGGAGTCAACGAAAGGACTTTCTGAATATAGTAAAAATCCTGTTACTGTTGATACTAAACCAGTTAATGAAGTTAGTAGTTATGGTACAGCATTCTCACCATTATTTATTTCTATTGCTTTATGGGTTGGTGCTTTGATGATGTATGTTGTTTTATATTATGATAAAGAAAATAGATTCCCTAAGTTATCTATTGATAATCAAAATTATTTACAGAGAACTATTTTATATCATCTTTTAGCAACATTATCAGGAATTCTACTTGGTATTTTATTAAATATTTTGTTAGATTTTCATATTACTAATTATTTCTTATATTATGCTTTAATTGTTTTAGTTGCTAATACATTTATTGCTATCATTGAATTTTTAATCGTTAACTTTAAAGATGTTGGTAAATTTATTGCTTTAATTATCTTGGTATTACAATTAGCAGCAGCAGGAGGAACATTCCCTATTGAAACAGTAAGTAAGTGCTTTAGATTCTTGAATCCAATATTACCAATGACTTATACTATTAATTTAATGAAGGAAGCTTTAATTACTATTGAGAGTAGTTTATTAATGAAGAATTTGTTTATTGTTTTAGGAATTTTAGTGGTATTGGTTATTTTTAATGTTGGTCATGATATTTATCATGATAAGAAAAATAATTAAAAAAAGTTCTAGGAAACTAGTTCTTTTTTTGCTTTAAAATACTTTTAGTTCTGATTCTTTTTGGTAAGGAATGAGGTAAGTATTTTTTTGTTTGCTATTGACTTCTAGATTTATTTTTTATAAATTATGGTTGGAAAAGTGAGGGAGGTTTTGTAGAAAAATTTTGTTTGACTGATTTAGAAAGAAATGAAGTGAAAAGGCTTCGAAAGATAAAAAAATAAGAAAAAAACTATCTGTAGGTGTAGGAGAAAGAGGTTTACAAATAGTTTTTTTCTTTTGGAAAATTTATTTAAAAAAAGAAGATTATGTGATATAATACTTGGTCAAAAAGAGGGATAACATGGAAAATAAATTTATTGTTAATATGGAGGATAATGATTCTTTTTCTAAATTTTCTAAAAGAGATTTGGAAGAATTAAAAAGTCAAATTTGTCATAGTAAGTTGGAATATCGTCATAATGTTTGGTTTAATGGAGATGTCACAATTGGTTTAGAGATAGAGTATGAGAATGTTGATAAAGATTTGGTTGATGATTATACAATAATGAATTTTCCTCTTTGGAATTCTAGTTATGATACTACTCTTACTAATGGTGGAGAGATTAAGTCTCCTATTTTAACTGGTTCTCCTTCTAACTGGGATGAGTTACAAAAGATTTGTCTTTTCCTTGAAGAACATGATGCGCTGATGAATGAGAATGCTGGTGGGCATATTCATGTTGGTAGTCAGATTTTGAGGGGAAATATTCATTATTGGCGACAATTTTTAAAAATGTATATGATTTATGAGAAGGATTTATTATATTTTCTTTTTGGAGAGATGAAGGAAGGAAGAAAGGGACTTTATTATTATGCTCCACCGATTGCTAAGGCAATTTATCAAGAATTAGATACTTTAAATCATTGTACTTCTTTTGAAGATATTTTCTATCAAGTTTTACCTAAGGATCGAAATGAGGCAATTAATTTTTCTAATGTATCTGTTGCTGATTTTATTAAGAGATTAGGAAATACGATTGAATTTCGTAGCCCAAATGGAACTAGTAAGGCAATTATTTGGCAGAATAATGTAAATACTTTGGTTAAGTTTTTGCTTTCTTTTGTTCGAGAAGAAATTGATGAGGAGTATTTAGATTATCGTCTTTTAAAAGAACCTAGTATTGTTCCTTGTCTTGAGGATGCATTACAATTTGTGGATATGATATTTGAGAATAATCAAGATAAGATTTATTTTTTGAAGCAATATATGAAGGAATTTCAATGGGATAAGAGAATGAGTAGAGGTCTTGTTAAAACAATGTTCTAGAATGAGAAAAATCGTGTTATAATAAAAATAAATAAGAAGGTGAAGGGATGAATAAGAAGAAGAGGATTTATTTTGGAGTGGGAATGATATTTTTTATATTCGTTCTATTTTTGGTGATTTATTTTCATCAGAAAGCTAATCAGATTTATATTATTCAGGCTACGGTATCTTATGTTGGAAAAGATTATTTATTAGTACAAGATAATCAGGGAAAAGAATATTCTCTTTCTTTGAAGTCTAACTATTTTGTTGGAGATAAAATTATTTTTGAAGTAAAGAATATGAAGAAAACTAATCCTATAGAGGGGAATGTTCTTTCTGTTGAAAAGGTTAATCAAGATATTGGTTTTACTATTCATGATGAGGAAAATACTTCTAAAGATAACCGTAATGTTGTAGATGAGAATGGTAATGAATCTGCTTTATCTTTGGAACAGGCAAGTGATAATTCAGGAAGTGAAGAAGAGGTTGTTGCTTCTTTAGAAGAATTAAAGAGTGAAGTAGATAATAGTAGTCATATTACTTCTTCTATTAAGCATGGTTTTATTGAATTAGTTGATTTTTTGCTTTATGATGGGACAATTCGGGGAAAGACTTTTTCTAGTTTAAGTAATAGTGCAAAGATTAAGGTATTAAAGATTGCTTTTTTAATTGATACCAAAATTGAAGAAAAGTTTCCTGATTATAAGGAAAGTATTAAGAGTGCTTCTTCTTTTGCTTACGATAAATTTCGTGAGAAGGTTATTGTTTCTTATTTTGATTTAGCGGCAAAGGTATGTCAAGAGAATGAAGAAAGTTGTACAACGGCTAAAGAAGGAATTTCTGAATTAAAGAAAAGTGGTTCTTTAACTTGGCAGTTTATTAAAAATCTTACTTCTTCTAGTATTAGTAAATTAAAATCTTGGTATGAAGTTTGGAGAGAGACAGATGATTGATGAAAAATTAAAACTTGTTCCCCATTCACCAGGGTGCTATTTAATGCATGATAAAAATGATGTTATTATTTATGTTGGGAAATCGAAAAATTTAAAGAATCGTCTTAGTTCTTATTTTAAATCTAGTCATACAGGAAAGACAGCAATGTTAGTTAGAGATATTGTTGATTTTGAATATATTTTAACTTCTTCTGAGTTAGAGGCTTTACTGTTAGAGATTAATTTAATTAAGAAATATGATCCTAAGTATAATATTCTTTTAAGAGATGATAAGACTTATCCTTATATTGAGGTTACTAATGAGAAGGTATTTCGTTTATTAGTTGTTCGAAATCCTAATATTAAGAAAAGAAGGGATAGGAAGTTATTTGGACCTTATCCTAATGTTACTGCTGCTAGAAAAGTGGTAGATATGTTGAATCGAGTTTATCCTCTTAGGAAGTGTCAAAATTATCCTAAGAAAGTATGTTTGTATTATCATATTCATGAGTGTTTAGGATATTGTGAGAAAGATGTTGATCCAGAAGTTTTGGAGAAGATGAAGAGTGAGATTGTTTCTTTTTTAAATGGTAATTATAAAATACTTCATCAGAAGTTAATGGATAAGATGAATTTTTATGCAGAAAAGTTGCAGTTTGAAAAGGCTAAGGAATATAAAGAATTATTAGATTATATTTCGATTACTTTAGAGAAACAGAAGGTAGAGTTGGATGATCATTATGATCGAGATGTTATTGGTTATTATTTTAAAAATGGTTATTTATCTGTTTGTATGCTGTTTATTCGGGGAGGAAAGTTATTAGATAGGAAGAATGATTTATTTCCTATGATTGATACTTTGGAAGAGGAATTAATGACTTATCTTTCAAGATTTTACGATAAGCATACAATTCATCCTCATGAAGTGATTGTTCCTGATGTAGTGAATAGTGAAGTATTATCTCATGCCTTTTCTTTAAAATTTTTAACTCCTATTCGAGGAAAGAAGAAAAAAATGTTGGAGTTATCTTGTGAAAATGCTAAAAATTATTTAAATGAACAAATTACTTTGGTAGAGAGAAATGAAGAAAAAACATTGGGGGCTATTCGTGAACTTGCTAGTCTTTTAGAAATAGATTCTGCTAGTAGGATAGAGATTTTTGATAACTCTAATTTGTTTGGTAATTTTAATGTTTCTGGTATGGTGGTATTTATTGATGGTAAGCCTGCTAAGAGTGAGTATCGTAAATTTAAAATTACTAAGGATGTAAATGATGATTATGGAACAATGAGAGAAGTTATTTATCGAAGATATTTTCGAGTTTTGAAAGATCATTTATCTAGACCAGATTTGATTATTGTTGATGGTGGTTTGGGACAATTAAATGTAGCAAGAGAAGTTATTGATTCTCTTGGCCTTAATATTCCGGTTGTTGGTTTAAAGAAAGATGATAAGCATAATACTTCTGAATTGATTGGAGGAGATCCTATTTCGATTATTTCTGTTGATAAAAAAAGTAGTTTGTTTCTTTTATTAACTAAGATGCAAGATGAGGTACATAATTTTACGATTCATTATCATCGTCAAATTCGTAGTAAGGGTTCTTTAACGAGTATTTTAGATAGTGTTTCTGGTATTGGAGAAGTTCGTAAGAATAAGTTATTGAAAAAATATCGTACAATTTCTAATATAGAATCTGCTAGTGTAGAAGAGTTAGCTCTTTTGATTCCTAAGGAAGTAGCGATTCAATTAAAGAATATTTGTTCTTCTATTAAAGATTAAAATTTTATTATAGAAATAATATTGGTTAAAAGATAAAGTCTTAATCAGTATTATTTTTTTATTATCTTTTATAGAATTAAGTTAATTTACTTATAGATAACTAACTTGTAAAGAGCATAAAAATACGATATACTAAAACAAGATGTAAGAGAGTGATAGAGATGTATTTAAAGTGTATGAAAGCTTATGGTTTTAAGTCTTTTGCCGATAAAATAGAAATTCATTTTGAAAAGAATATTAATGGGATTGTTGGGCCTAATGGAAGTGGTAAATCGAATGTTGTTGATGCGGTAAGATGGGTTTTAGGAGAACAGTCGATTAAGTCTTTAAGAGGTGATACTTCTACTGATGTTATTTTTTCAGGAAGTAAAAGTAGAAAGCCTTTAAATAGTGCTATGGTTACTTTAATTTTTGATAATAGTGATTTTTATTTACCTATTCAGTATACTGAAGTTTCTGTTAAAAGAGTAATGTATCGAAGTGGAGAAAATGAATATTATTTAAATAATGAGAAATGTCGATTGAAAGATATTACCAATCTTTTAGTAGATACTGGGGCTGATAAGGAGAGTTTTAATATTATTTCTCAAGGTAAGATTGATGAGATTTTATCGACTAAACCTGGAGATAGGAGAGCTGTTTTTGAAAGTGCTGCTGGGGTGATGAAGTATAAAAAAAGAAAAGAAGAAGCAGTCAAAAAGTTAGAACGAACCAATTTAAATATGAATCGTGTTGAAGATATTTTAAGGGAACTTGAAAATAATTTAACCCCTCTAGAAAAACAAAGTAAAGATGCAACAAAATACTTAGAAGTAAAAGATGTTCTTTCTGATTTGAGTATTGCTTTAATGGCATCTGACATTACGAAGTTTAATCACGAAATCAAAACATTAGAAGAAAAAATTAATGTTTTAAATGATGAAGTAGTAAGCCTATCTAATACTCATTCTAGCTATGATATTGACTTGTTAACTAAAAAAGATGAAGTTAAAAATATTGAAATCAAGATAAATCAAGAACAAAATACTTTATTAGAAATTACGAAAAGTATTGAGAAGATTAATGCTGATATTCGGCTTTTAAAGATGAGAAAACAATATAGTGAGGAACAAGGAAATCAAGAAGAAGAACGCTTACTTTTATTAAAAGAAAATTTACTAAAAATAAATACAAAGTATCAAGAAGAAGAACAAGATATTCAAAAATTAGCAAGTGATCATAAAATACAACAAGAAACGATTAGAAAAATAGAAAAGCAATACAATAAAGCAAGTGAAGATAAAAATAAATTAAAAGAAATATTAGAAAAAAATGATCGGGAGTGCTATCAACTAAAATTAAAGATTGAACATTTAGAAAATAGTATTGAAAGAAATGGTCAAGTTCCTAAAGCAATTAAAAGTATTTTAGATAACCCTAGACTTTTAGGCGCTCATCACATTGTTGGAAAACTTCTTTCTATTCAAGATGAATATGTTACGGCAATTACAACAGCCCTAGCTGGAAGTGTCAATCATTTAGTAGTAGATTCTACTGAGAATGCAAAAAGAATGGTTTCTTACTTAAAAGATAATCAATTAGGTCGGGCTACTTTTTTACCAATGGATAATATTAAACCAAGAAATATTGATAGTGTTACTTTCGATAAAGTTAAAAATCAAGAAGGATTTGTTGATGTTGCTTCTTCTTTGGTAAAGTATGATTCTATTTATCAAAGTATTGTTTCTCATTTACTAGGAAATATTTTAATTGTTGATGATTTAAATCATGCAACAAATATCAGTCGAAGTATTTTTAATCGTTATAAAATTGTTACTTTAGATGGTCAAGTCATTAATATAGGTGGTTCTATTACTGGAGGAAGTAATTCTGTTGGAAATAATGTCATCAAAGAAAAATATGAACTAGAAACTAGTAAACTAGAACTTGAACACTTAAAAGAAAAAGCAAAAGATATCCAAGAAAAGTTAGAAGAAAAAAATACTTTATTAGAAAGTACTAATGTTACTTTATTAGAAGAAAAGAATCAGCTTCTTTCTTTAGAAGAAGAGAGGAGAAGAAAAGAAAATTTATCTAATGAATTAAAAGAAGAAAAAGAAGAAATTGAAAGAGAAATAAAAAATATTGATGTTATTTCTAAAAATAGTAGTGATACGGAACTTGAGAGAATGTTAGAAATGTATTATAGTGCTATTTCATCTAAAGATAATATCGTTAGAAGTGTTAATTCTTTAACAGAAGAAAAGAAAAAATTAGCGTCTGATATTTTAGAAATAGAAGGATTATCTAGAAAAGATAGTTCTAATATTTCTCAAAAAGAAAAGTCTTTGAAAGAATTAGAGATTAGAAGAAATACGCTAAATATTAAACTAGATAATTTATTAGTTTCTTTAGGAGAAGAATATAATTTAACTTATGAAGCTGCGGTTAATCATTATCAGTTGGATATTCCAGAAGATATTGCTAGAGAGAAAGTTAAAAATTTAAAAAATGAAATTAAATCAATTGGTTATGTTAATGTTGATGCTATAGAAGAATTTAAGAAAGTAAAAGAAAGGTATGAATTTTTAGATCATCAAAGACAAGATTTAAAACAAGCAGAAGCTACTCTTTTAGAAATTATGAAAGAAATGGATACTGTAATGAAAGAAAAATTCAAAACCACTTTTGAAAGTGTAAGAATCGAATTTAAAAAAGTGTTTAGACAAATGTTTCGTGGAGGAGAAGCTGAGTTAGTTTTAACTGATCCTGATAATTTATTAGAAACAGGAATCGAAATTGAAGCTATTCCATCCGGAAAAAATTTGAAAAGTATTACTCTTCTTAGTGGGGGAGAAAAGACTTTTACGGCTATTTCTTTATTATTTGCTATATTAAATGTAAGACCAGTTCCTTTCTGTTTATTAGATGAAGTAGAAGCTGCTTTAGATGATGCTAATGTCGAAAGTTTTGGTCATTATCTTGATGAGTATCGTGATAAAACACAGTTTATTTTAATTACCCATAAGAAGAAAACGATGGAGTTTGCTAATACTTTATATGGAATTACTATGCAAGAGTCTGGGGTTAGTAAGTTAGTTAGTGTTAGGCTTGAAGATATTGAGAATGACAAACATTAGGAAAAATTAAAATGAAGTATTATTTTTATAAAATACTTCATTAGAATAAACAATATTTAAAGAAAAGAATAATAATTAGATTTCAATTATATTAAGGGTAAAAAAATCACATCTAAAGTTTAGGTGTGGTTTTATCTTGTTAAGATTTTTTAACTTAAAAAGTTAAAAATCATGATGAGTTTTCATACACTTTTCTTCTTTCTTATGTTATAATACTATGGTATTTAAAAAAGGGAAGTGAAGAGAATGAGGACAGATGATTTTGACTATAACTTGCCAGTTGAGTTAATTGCTCAACATCCAAGTGAAAAAAGGGATAAATGCAAAATGATGGTGTTAGATAGGAAAACAGGTGAGTTAGAACATAAAGTATTTTCAGATATTATTGATGAGTTAAAAGAAGGTGATACTTTAGTATTAAATGATACCAAGGTTTTACCTGCTAGGTTATTTGGAATGAAAGAAGAAACAAAAGCTCATGTGGAAGTCTTACTTTTAAAAAATTTAGAGAAAGATAATTGGGAATGTTTAGTAAAGCCTGCTAAAAGAGTAAAAGTTGATACAGTGATTGATTTTGGAGATGGTTTATTAAAAGCTAAATGTATTTTTGTAGGAGAAGAAGGGATACGGCATTTTGAATTTTTATATGAAGGTGTTTTTTATGAAATATTAGATAAGTTAGGGACTATGCCTCTTCCTCCTTATATTCGTGAACAATTAGAAGATAAAGATCGCTATCAAACCGTTTATGCTAAAAATATAGGTAGTGCTGCAGCGCCTACTGCTGGGTTACACTTTACTAAAGAATTATTAAAGAAAATAGAAGAAAAAGGGGTACATATTTGTTATATTACTTTACATGTTGGTCTTGGTACTTTTCGACCTGTTAGTGTAGAGGATGTGACTAAACATACTATGCATAGTGAATTTTATAGTATGTCCAAAAAAGTTGCTATAAAATTAAATCAGGCTAAAGAAGAAGAAAGAAGAATTATTGCCGTTGGAACAACTACAACGAGAACATTAGAGACTATTATGAAAAAGTATCATGAATTTAGAGAATGTTCTGGATGGACTAATATCTTTATTTATCCAGGATTTCAGTATGAAGCAATTGATGGATTGATCACCAATTTTCATCTACCGAAATCAACGCTGATTATGTTGGTTTCTGCTTTTAGCTCAAAAGAAATTATTTTAAATGCTTATAAAGAAGCTGTTTTGAAAAAGTATCAATTCTTTTCTTTTGGAGATTGCATGTTTATTCATTAAAGTACTGATCAGTATTTTATGTGTCAAAAAAGTGTCAAATGGTGAAAAAAAGAGAAAAAAATTGTGATAAAAAAAGGAATTTTAGAATTTATGTAGAATATTAATATTAGAGGGTGGTATCATGGCTTATATTGATGAAGAAACTATAAAAGCGATTAGAAGAAAACATCCTATTAAAGAAATTGTAGAGAGATACATTCCCTTAACAAAAAAAGGAGAGGATTATTGGGGTCTTTGTCCTTTTCATGCAGATAATCATCCATCTATGTCGGTATCTACTAGATTAGATATGTTTCAGTGTTTTGTTTGTAAAAAGGCGGGGAATGTTTTTAATTTTATTGCGGGAATAGAAAATATTACTTATGGAGAAGCTATTAATAAGTTGGCACAAGAAGATGGATATGAGGTACGTAGTGTAGAGATGATAGATCCAAATCTAAAGAATTATGAGGTTATGTCACTTGCAGTTAAGTATTATCAAAATAATATTAATAGTGTTTTGGGAGAAAATGCTATTTCTTATTTACAGGAGAGAAAAATTGATCGGGAGACGATAAAGAAATTTGAATTAGGAGTATCTATTTCTAAACAACCTTTAACGCCTTTTCTATTAAATCAATATGATTTAAATACTTTAATTGATTTGGGATTAACTAGTACTTCAGAAAAAGATATTTTTAATGATCGAATTATGATTCCTATTCATGATTTATATGGAAATCCTATTGGTTTTGGGGCAAGAATTTATCAAACTAAGGATAGTAGTAAATACATTAATACTAAGGCAACAAAAATATTTGATAAAGGAAATATTTTATATAATTATCATCGCGCTCATCAAAATTTGAGTAAAGAAGATAGTATCATTATCATGGAAGGTTATTTTGATGTTATTCGGGCTTCTACTATTGGGGTTAATCATTGCGTTGCTCCGATGGGAACATCTCTTACTAAAAATCATATTCAGATTTTAAAGAAAATTACTAAACATGTTATTCTTTGTTTTGATGGAGATGAAGCTGGGAAGGTGGCGACTGTTCATGCTATTCCTTTATTGGAAGAGGCAGGACTTGATACAAAGATTATTCGTCTAGAAGAAAAAGATCCAGATGATTTTATTTTAAAAAGAGGAAAAGAAGCTTTTTTAGAAAAAATTAGAAATCCTCTAAATGTTATTGATTTTAAAATGAGTATTTTAGGGGAGAAAAAGAATTTAAACGATATTCAAGAAACTAGTACTTATTTAGATCAAATTATTCATGAGTTATTGAAAGAGAAAGATGATATTTTAGTTGAACTTACTTTAAAAAAATTATCAACAAGGTTTAATATTGAATATCAAACTTTAAATTACCGCTATTTAGAATGTAAGAAGAATAACATTAGAACTGATGCTGTCAAATTACCTAAAATAGTTAATAAATGTTCTAATCAGTATGGACAAGCGGTAGATAATTTGTTATACTACATGATTGAATCCCCTGATGTAGCCGAAAAGGCTTTAGCGAATGTTTCAATGATATTAGATGATAAAAAGAGAAGGCTTTTTAATGAGATTATTTATTATTATCATGAGTATGGTCAGATTATTATTGCTGATTTTAGTACTTATTTATCAACAAAGACTAATGTTTTTGATACTTTTGAAGGAATATTTTCTTTAAATTTAAAACGAGAGTATACAGAAGAGGAAATTGATGATTATATAAAGTGTATTAATTATTATTATAAAAAAAATATTATTGATAAGTTAAAGGCAGATTTACAAAAAGAAACAGACCCTATGAAGCAAGCTTTGATTATCAGTGAAATGATGAAAATAAGAGGAGTGAAAGAGAATGATTGAGGAAATAAAGACATTTGAACAGAGAAAAGAAGATTTAATTAAGAAAGGTAAAGAGAAAGGTTTTATTACTTATGAAGAACTTGCTAATGGTTTAAAGGGATTAGATTTAGATAGTGATTCTTTAGATGATTTATATAATTCTTTGATTGAATCTGGAATAGAGATTGTTAATGATGAATCTGAAGTTGGGGCTGTTGAAGAGGGAGATTCTGGTGGAGATATTGAAGATATCTTAAAAGACGATAATATTGCTAAGGATTTATCTATTAATGATCCAGTTCGAATGTATTTAAAAGAAATTGGTAGAATTAGTTTGCTATCTTTAGAAGAAGAAACTAAATTATCTGAAAGAATTGCTGCTGGTGATGAGGAAGCTAAAAATATTTTAGCAGAGTCTAATTTACGTTTGGTTGTTAGTATTGCTAAAAGATATGTTGGAAGAGGAATGCTATTTTTGGATTTAATTCAAGAAGGAAATATTGGTTTGATGAAAGCAGTTGAAAAATTTGATGCCAATAAGGGATATAAATTTTCTACTTATGCAACATGGTGGATTAGACAAGCAATTACTAGAGCAATTGCTGATCAAGCAAGAACAATTCGTGTTCCTGTACATATGGTAGAAACAATTAATAAGTTATCACGTTATCAAAGACAGTTAACTCTAGAATTAAATCGTGAACCCACAGATGAGGAACTTGCTAAAAAAATGGGAATGCCCGTAGATAAAATTAGAGAAGTAATTAAAATTGCCCAAGATCCTGTTTCGTTAGAAACACCAATTGGGGAAGAAGATGATTCTCATTTAGGAGATTTTGTTAAAGATGAAAGAAGTATGTCTCCTGAAGAATATACAATTCATGAATTATTGAAGGATGAAATTAGCGATGTTTTACTAACACTAACAGAAAGAGAAGAGCAAGTATTGAGACTTCGTTTTGGACTTGATGACGGATCTTGTAAGACATTAGAGGAAGTAGGACAGATGTTTGGGGTAACTAGAGAAAGAATTCGTCAAATTGAAGCAAAAGCATTAAGAAAATTAAGACATCCATCTAGAAGTCGTAAATTAAAGGATTTTTTAAATGATTAAATTGTCTCCTAGGTTATCTGGAATAGCAGAGTTTATAAAAGATGATTGTAGTATGGTAGATATTGGGTGTGATCATGGTCTTCTTGATATCTATCTTGTTCAAAATAAAAAGAATATTCAGGTCATTGCTAGTGATGTAAATGAAAATGCTTTAAATAATGCAAAAAAGAATATTAAAAAGTATCAGGTGGAAGATAAGATGTCAGTAGT
>JAQXQC010000056.1 GCA_029100965.1 Bacilli bacterium
ATAATTATACATCAAAATAAACAATTTGAAAACTTCCTTTGATAAGATTTTCAACCGAAACATAATATCTAACAATTAAATAATAACATCAAAAATAAATTATCCTAAAAAAAAGATTAATCCCGATAAATAAAAACAAATCTTTCTCTATCAGAATAATCTTTTTCTACAATAACATTTACATTATCTAAATATCGATTAGCCATTTTTATAATTTCATCACCCTGATTAAGTCCAATTTCAAAAGCAATCAAAAATTTAGATTTTACGTATCTTGAAGCACTCTTTAATATTTGATGATAAAAATAAAGACCATCTTCCTCAGCATAAAGAGCCAAATGAGGTTCATTTTCATAAACCATATTATCTATCTCTTCATCCTTTCTAATATAAGGAGGATTACTAATAATAACATCAAATAAAGAAAAAACATGACTAAAAATATCACTTTGAATAAAATCAATAGAAACAGAATTATTTATTGCATTTTTTTTAGCAACCTCTAAAGCTAAAGAAGAAATATCCACTCCTACAACATGAGAATTTAACTCTTTCTTCAAACTAATCGCAATACACCCACTCCCCGTTCCAATATCAATAATACGCAATTCACTTAATTTAGTAACAAAAATTTTTCTTACATAATGAATCACCTTTTCAACTAACAATTCTGTCTCAAAACGAGGAATTAAAACATTTTCATTTACCTCAATCAAATTACCAAAAAAGTCAACATTTCCAACAATATATTGAGGGGCAATCCCCCTTTCCAATAATCTAAGTCCTTCTTCTACTTTATTAGAAGGCAAATATTTACGAATATAATCTCTATCACTTTCTCTAACCATATCTTATCTTCACCAACAATCACCATAAAAAGAAAAATACTGAATCAGTATTTTACCTACAAATTATCTTCACCCTCTAATTTACGCTTTTGATCTTCATTAATCAAAGCTTCAATAACAACACCAAGATCCCCTTCCATAATTCTATCCAAATTCATCGAAGTAAAACCAATTCTATGATCAGTAAGCCTATTCTGAGTATAATTATACGTACGGATTTTTTCACTACGGTCTCCTGTACCAATCTTACTACGTCGAACTGTTCCTTCCGCTTCTTCCTTTTCCCTTAATTTCAAATCATAAAGTCGCGTTTTTAAAATTTTAAAAGCTTTTTCTTTATTCTTAATCTGACTTCTCTCTGTTTGAGAATAAACAATAATACCAGTAGGAATATGAGTCAAACGAACTGCACTATCAGTCGTATTAACCCCTTGACCCCCACAGCCACTACTTCTTGTAATATCAATTCTAACTTCACTCTCATCTAATTCAAAATCAAAATCATCAGCCTCTGGCATAACAAGAACAGTGGCAGTAGAAGTATGAACTCTTCCCTGACTTTCCGTTGCTGGAACTCTCTGAACACGGTGTGCCCCACTCTCATACTTCAACTTAGAGTACACACTATCTCCTTTAACCATAAATTCTATGTTAGTAAAACCACCAGCTGTTCCTTCAATACTATTCGTAATATCAATCTGCCATCCTTCTCTACTAGCATATTTAGTATACATATCAAACAAATCACCAGCAAAAATATTTGCCTCATCTCCACCAGCAGCACCTTTAATTTCAACAATAACATTTTTTTCATCATTAGGATCATGTGGCAATAACAAAACATGAAACTTATTCTCAATTTCTTCTTTCTCATGATTCAAATTATTTAACTCTTCCTTAGCAAATTCACCTAACTCAGAATCTTTCAATAATTCCTTATCTTCTTCAATATTTTCTAATATTTTTTTATACTTCTTATATAAATCAACAGTCTCTGTAAGTCTAGTTTGTTCCCTAGATAATTCAGTCATTTTTTTAATATCTTGAATAACCTCAGGAGTAGATAATTCTTCAATAATTTCATTATATCTCTTTAACGTAGCCTCTAAACGCTCTATCATAATTATTCCTCATTTCTTAATATATTTTATCATACTATTTATAATAAGGCAAAAAAATAGATGTATTATAAGTATAATTTTATCATTAATACTAAAATACTAAAAAATATTTCATCGTTTTAATTGTTTATTTTTAAAATTAGCACTATTTTTTCCCAAAAGAAGATGAGAATTAACCACTAAATTCTTTAAATCATCTCTATAAATATGTCTTAACTTCCCACTATTCTGCTCAGAAACAGAAATAATATCCTGAACTTGATAAGAAATAAGATTCAATTTTAACAATCCTAAAAATACTTTATAATCATTTAAATTAACTTTTCTTTTACATAATTCACTACTACACTTAATCCAAATATCATCAATAGGAAGACACTTAATAATACCTGTCGCAATAAATTGCTTAGTCATATAATCAACTTCACTTGCATCTAGATGTCCCAACAAAGATGTAGCTATTAAAATAGTATTTAAATAATTAGACTTAAATCTCTCTACATAATAATCACATTCATCAGAATTATTTAAATCATTATAATCAGATGAAATAATCTGATTATGAACCAAAAAATTACCTTTTCTTATATAATCAGTAGATAAAATAGAACGAAAACTAGTTCTACTATCTTGAATAAAATGAGAATAATTACCATTATCTAAACGATATTGCATAAAATAATCTCTAATTTCTTTCAATCCTTCATAATCATTTACAACTAAATCACCTAATATAATACTATTGTTTTTATCTTGAGTAATAATCATAAAATCCCCTCTTTTCAATAAAAGCATATTATATAACAATCTATCTTTTTTGTCAACAACAAGTTATTTAAACATAAAATCATATATGATTAACTTGTGATAATGTCTTAAGTAATAACTTTGGAAAATGTCTCAGGTTATTATATAATAATCCACCGAGGTGGAAAATGAGAAAGGTTGAATTAAGAATGAATGAAAAAGAAAAATATGAAACAATCAAAGAA
>JAQXQC010000057.1 GCA_029100965.1 Bacilli bacterium
TTTCTATTATCTTCACTAATGTGTTTCCATGTTTTCAATTTTTATTCCTCCTTATAACTACAAAGAAACGATATATATTATACTATAATTAGACTTAATTCCGTTATTTTATTAAAACGGACATTCAAATAAAAATTTACGGTAAGATGTTAAATATGTTTAAAATTATTGACAAAATTTTTGTTTTAATGTATTATTTATTTATATGAAAGAGGTGTTTTAAATGACTGATGCATGTGGTGGATTATTAGATGTTGTCACTATCATTAGAAAAGTAGTAGATGTAATAAAAATTTTAATTCCTATTGGTTTGATAGTTTATGGATTATTGGATTTAGGAAAAGCAGTTATTGCTGGTAAAGAAGATGAAATGAAAAAAGCTCAAGGTACATTAGTAAAAAGATGTATTTATGCTGCTGCTGTTTTCTTAGTTGTAAATTTAGTTGTTTTCATTACTGGATTTGTAGGTGCTAAAGGGTGGCAGAATTGTTGGAATGCAGCAGGTGGTAATACTACTATAGGTGATAATGGTGGTAGTGTAGAAGGTTAATTTAACCTTCTTTTTTTTGCTTGATTTTTGTTGTTTCTATGATATGATATTATTTAGTGAAGGTGATAAATGATGAAGAAAGTTATATTAGTAGATGGTAATAATTTATTGTTTAGGAGTTATTATGCGACAGCTTATTCTGGTAATTTAATGAAAAATAGTAAAGGATTTCCTACTAATGGGTTATTTGGTTTTGTAAATATGATGAATAAAATTATTCATGAGGAGAATCCTAATTATATTTTAGTTGCTTTTGATATGGGAAAAACTTTTCGTCATGAAAAGTATGAAGATTATAAAGGAGGAAGAGATGAAACACCTAATGATTTAAAAATTCAGTTTCCGGTTGCTAAAGAAATTTTAAAAGTAATGGGTATTTGCTATTTAGAAGTACAAGGTTATGAGGCTGATGATATTATTGGTACTTATGCAAAATTAATTGATGATAATAGAGATTATGAAGGACTTATTGTTAGTAGTGATAAGGATTTACTTCAATTAATATCTAATCATAATACGGTTAAGCTTTTAAAAACAAAAGATTCAATAATGATGACTCCAGAAGTGTTTAAAGAAAATTATGGAGTAGAACCATTAAGAATGACTGATTTAAAAGGGTTGATGGGAGATGCTTCTGATAATATTCCAGGAGTAAAAGGAATTGGAGAAAAGACAGCAATTAAGTTATTAACTCAGTATAATAATCTAGAAAATCTTTATGAGCATATTGATGAAATTAAAGGAGCAACGCAAAGAAAATTAATAGAAGGAAAGGAGAGTGCTTTTACTAGTCGAGAAATAGCTACTATTTATCGTGAAGTTCCTGTAACTTATTCTTTAGAAGATTTAAAATATTCTTCTTGTATTTCCAAAGAATTAATTCAACTTTATAATGAATTAGAATTTTATTCTTTTTTGAAGAAGTTGGATAATGTTGTGGAAGAGGATAAAAATATTGATTTTAAAATTGTTAGTAGTAGAGAAATAGAAGAAATTAAAGAGCCTGTTGCTTTATATATTGATATTAGTGAAACTAATTATCATAAAGCAAATATTTTAGGTGTTTCTTTGTATAATGAAAAAATCCATTATTATATTCCTTTTGAGTCTTTAGATAGTTTATCTTTTATCAAAGGAGAAGTTTATACTTATGATGCAAAAAAGAATTATGTTTTGCTTAAAAAAAGTCAGATGTCTGTTTTGAATGTTTCTATGGATGTTATGATTGCTAGTTATCTTTTAAATTATAATGTGAAAGATGATATTGCTAATGTAGCAGCTGCTTTAGGGTATGAATTAGAATTTTCTTCTAAGAGGGAAAAATTATCTTTGGAAGAATTAGCATTACGAAATGTGAAAAGAGCGAAGTTTATTTATGATATTACGGAAAGACTTTATAATGAGATGAGAGAGAAGGAAGTATTTTCATTATATCAAGAAATAGAGCTACCATTAAGTACTGTTTTAGCTAAGATGGAGTTAGAGGGAATTTGTTGTGATAAAACAATTTTGGATGATATGGGAGAAGATATTCAAGAGAGAATTCAAGTTTTAGAGAAAAATATTTATTCTTATAGTGGAGTTGAATTTAATATTAGTAGTCCTAAACAGTTAGGAGAAGTTTTGTTTGATAAATTATCTCTTCCTCATGGGAAGAAGAATAAACAAGGTTATTCTACTGATGAGGCAACGCTTTCTAAATTGAAGGATTATCCAATTGTAAAAGATATTTTGGAATATCGTATGTTAACGAAATTATATTCAACTTATATTGAAGGTCTTAAGAATAGTGTTCATTCTGATGGTAAAATTCATACTATTTATACACAGACTTTAACTAGGACTGGTCGTCTTTCTTCGATTGAGCCTAATTTACAGAATATTCCTGTTCGTAATGAGTATGGGAGATTGATTAGAAAGTGTTTTGTTCCAAGTTCAGGTTGTTATATTTTGAGTAGTGATTATTCTCAAATTGAGTTAAGAATTTTTGCTCATTTGGCTGATATTGAAGCGTTAAAAGATGCTTTTTTGAAAGAGTTAGATATTCATGCTAAGACTGCTAGTGATATTTATGGGATTCCTATTTCAGATGTTACAGCGAATATGCGTCGTAGTGCTAAGGCAGTTAATTTTGGAATTATTTATGGGATTAGTAGCTATGGACTTGCTGGGGATTTGAATATTCCTGTTAAGGAAGCTAAAGATTTTATTGATACTTATTTTCAAACTTTTCCTGGGATTAAAAGTTACATGGATAAAGCAATTGAAAAAGCTCATGAGGATGGTTATGTAAAGACTATTATGGGAAGAAAGAGGGTTATTGATGAGTTACATAATAGTAATTATATGATTAGGAGCATGGGAGAGAGAATGGCTTTAAATACTCCTATTCAGGGAAGTAGTGCAGATATTTTGAAGAAAGCAATGATAGAGATTGATCAAAAATTTGAAGAATTAAATTTAAAAAGTAAGATGTTACTGCAAATTCACGATGAACTTGTATTTAATGTTTATGCAGAGGAATTAGATGAAGTAAAGAAAGTTGTTCGTGAGACAATGGAAAATACTGTTCATTTGTCGGTTCCGCTTAAGGTAGAAATTAATATTGGTAAAAATTTATATGAAGCGAAATAGAAGTGGGGGATTTTTATGCCAGAATTACCAGAAGTTGAGACTGTTGTTCGTGGGCTTCGGGAAAAAGTTGTAGGAAGAATAATTAGAAAAGTTAATATTTATTATGAAAATATTATTGAATATCCTGATATTTGTTCTTTTCAAGAGAAAATTAAAAATCAAAAAATAAATGAGGTAAATCGCTATGGAAAATGGATTATTTTTGTTTTAGATAACTATTATTTATTATCTCATTTGAGAATGGAAGGTAAATATTTTTTAAAACCTAAGGGTACTACTTTAGAGAAGCATGAACATGTTTCATTTGTTTTAGATAATGATATGGAATTAAGATATATGGATGTTCGTAAATTTGGAAAAATGCAATTAATTGAAAAAGAAAATATTAATAAGATTGGTCCTTTTTTAGAGATGGGATTGGAACCTTGGGATAAAAAATTGAATACTTTATATTTAAAAGAAAAATTTTTGAGAAAGAAGTTGCCCATTAAAAGTTGTTTATTGGATCAAAGAATTATTGTTGGAATTGGAAATATATATGCAGATGAAATTCTATTTAGATCGAAAATTCATCCAAAATCATTTTGTGACGCATTAACTAGCATAAAATTAAAAAAAATAATAGAAAATACAAAAATAGTATTTGAAGAATCTTTAAAATGTAAAGGTACTTATCCAAATATAGATGGAAAACGTGGCACTTATGAAGAACATTTGCTCGTTCACAAAAGGGAAAAACAACCTTGCTTTAATTGTGGAAATATAATAAAAAA
>JAQXQC010000058.1 GCA_029100965.1 Bacilli bacterium
GTCGTGGAATAATTTATATAATTATCGACTAAGAATACATCTTTTATCAAGTTTATTTCCTTTTGTCTCTATAAAAACGGCATTAAATCTAAAAAAGAAGAAAGTTCGTAAAAAAACGAACTTTAGTCTAAAAATTTACGACTTTTTTTCATCTTAAAATTATCTTAGTGTTAATTAAAGAAAAAAAGGAAATATTTTTTTATTTCCCATAAACATTATATAAAAATTTACCTAATTCAATACTTGCAATAGTTACACCAACCAAAATAACTAAAAGAATCAATAAATTGGCTATTCCCTTGCTTGTTTTATGCTCATCTTGAACTTCTTCAATACTTTTTGGCGCATTTTCTACTTTTACTGCTTCGTTATCATTTTTTACTTGCGTGGTATCTCCAGGAATAGGTCTAAAAGCTGTTGTTCCTTCTAAATCTACGGTATTTATTGGTTGTGGTGTTGCTACTGGTGTAGAAATATTTTCTGTTGGCGTAGAAAAGCCAATATTTGGCATAGTACTTTGAACTTGTTGAGCTGGCTCTACTGTTGTTTGTGTTGGAGTAGGATTTCCAAAAATAGAGTTTGTATTTTCTATTGGAGTCTCGTGAGATGATTGTTGAACTGGTGTTGGTGTTTGTGGAGCACTTGTTCCAAAAATATCATTATTTGGTGTTGCTTCTATCGTTGGTGTTACTACTGGCTCAGGTTGTACTGCTGGTTGAGGAGTTACTGGCGTATCAAAAATACTATTTCCACTTGGTTGTACTGTTGTAGATGTTGGATTTTCTACTGGTACTGGACCAAAAGGATTTACTCCCATAAATGGATTTACTACTTCTTTCTTTTCTTCTTGATACTTTAATCCTTCTACAAAGTTAGGCATTTGTTCTTTTAACCATTCTACAAAAGAAGTGTCTTCGTTTGTTTTTTCTAAAACAATTATCTTTTGATCAATGTTTTGAGCATTAAATCCACTTTCTGTTACTTTTTTATATACTTCACTAGTAATTGCTCCTATTTTCTTTACTTCATCAAACATTTTTTGTTTGTCTTTAGAATTAACAATACTGGTATAGCTATTCTCATCAAACATAGGTAACACTAGCATAAAGTTTGTATAAGTATTTTTAATAAAATTATATTCTCCTTCTAATACTTTCATTAAATCATCTTTAGTTTTACTTCCTGATATTAAGTTATCAAAAAAACTTTTTTGATGGAAATCAATTAACATATTTACCGTACCCATTACTTCTTTAGGCATTACAACCGCATATTCCCCACTAGTCATACTATTTACGGTATAAATGGTAAATAAATTATTCTCGCTAAAAGCGTTTGCTCCTTCTAGTTTCATATTGAACACCTCTTTCTACTATATCCCAATTATAATATAGAAGAATATAAATTTCAAGTAGCTACTTGAAAAAAAATATAAATTATAGTATAATTCTAAATATTGGTGAGAAGACTTTTATTAAATTTTATATTATTTTATTTTGTGAACGGTTTTAAAATATAAAGAAAGGAAGTAAAATGAAAGAAGAAAATATTACCAAAGTTTTTGCCCTAGGTGGACTAGGCGAAGTTGGGAAAAATATGTACTGTGTACAAAATAAAGATGAAATTATAATTGTTGATTCTGGTGTTATGTTTCCAGAAGATGATTTACTTGGAATTGATTATGTTATTCCAGATTATACTTATTTAAAATTAAACGAAAATAAAATTAAAGCACTACTTATTACGCATGGTCATGAAGACCATATTGGAAGTATTCCTTTTTTATTGCAAAGTGTTAATATTCCAAAAATTTATGCCCCTGCTCAAGCTAAGGCTTTAATTGATAAAAAATTAGAAGAAAAAAATATTAAATATAAAAATTTAATTGTTTATCATGAAAATACTAAAATTAAAACAAAATATTTTAATATAGAATTTTTTAGAACTACTCACTCAATACCTGATTCTCATGGAATTGCGATTCATACTCCTAATGGGACTATTGTCATGACTGGGGACTTTAAAATTGATTTAACCCCTATTGGTCCTATGTCCAATATTCATAAAATGGCTAGAATTGGTGAAACTGGAGTTCGATTATTAATGAGTGATTCTACTAACGCTACAATTCCTGGAACATCATTAAGTGAATCTGTTGTTGATGAAAATTTAAGAGAGATTTTTTCTAACGAAAAAGAAAATAGAATTATTTTAGCAACTTTTGCTTCTAATATTTATCGTCTTAAACATATTATTGAGATTTGTCGTCAGAATAAAAGAAAGGTTGCTTTATTTGGAAGAAGTATGGATACTTCTATTGATATTGCGATTAAATGTGGTTATATCAAAGATAGAAAAATTATTATTACTCCGGAAGAAGCTAATCGTTTAAAACCTTCTCAAGTCTGTTTGCTTTGTACAGGAAGTCAAGGAGAACCTTTAGCAGCTTTATCTAGAATTGCTAACGGAAGTCATAAACAAATTAAATTAACACCTAATGATATTGTTATTTTCTCTTCCTCTCCTATTCCTGGAAATGCTGCTAGTGTTGCCAAAACAATTAACAAACTTTATTTAAAGGGAGTTAAAGTTTATACAAATGGAACTACAGAAATTCATTCCTCTGGACATGGTTGCCAGAATGAATTAAAATTAATGATTCGTTTGTTTAAACCAGAATATTTTGCTCCTTATCATGGAGAATATCGTATGTTAAAAACTCATTGTGATTTAGCTACTACTTGTGATATTCCTAAAGAAAATACTTTTATTTTGGAAAATGGAGATGTTATTAATCTTACTAAAGATAGAGTTTATAAAGAAGGTCATGTTCCTGCTGATGATATTTATGTTGACGGTTCTAGAATTGGAGATGTTGGCAATATGGTCATTAAGGATCGTAAATTAATGTCTTCTAATGGAATTCTTGTTATTATTGCTAATATTGATTTAGCTAATCGAAAATTATTAGCCAAACCAATGATTACTACTAGAGGTTATATTCTAGTTAATGAAAATGAAATGTTAATTAAGCAAATTGAAAAAAATGCAGGTATAATTATAGAAAAGAAATTAAAGACTAAGAATGTGAATTATGCAGATATTAAGTCAGAACTTATTAATGGTCTTATGCCTTTCCTTGCTGATAAAACTGGTAGAGTTCCTATTATTTTACCAATTATTATGAATATTAATGAAAAAGAAGAAACGAAAAATTAAATCGTTTCTTCTTTATTTATTGGTTTCATGATAATAATGTACTTCACTTAAATGTTCTAATACATTTTCTAATTCTTCATCTTCATATTCTTCTAAGTATTTTTCTACTCTTAATATTAAATCTGTTAATGAGTTTAAATTTTGGTAAGAAATTTGGTAACGATCAAGTATTACCTTGTCGTAAGAACTAATTAATATTCCTTTCCCATTATCGTAAGATAAATATTTAGTATAATCTTCTTTCACTCAAACAATCCTTTCGTGTAAAAGCTATAACTAATTGTCTCTTTGTAATAACTTTTATCTTTTACGGCAATTTTAAAATTAAATGTTCTTTTGCCTTTAATTGTATATAATCCTAAATTGTAATAATAATTATCATTATCTTCTGTATATTCTAAATCTTTTAAATCAAAGATTTTGTCATCTAAATCAATAATGTATTCATCATCAAACTTGCTAATCTTTAGCATTAAATAAACAGAAATATCTTGATTATTTTCACTATTTACTGTAATTTTTTTTATTTCTCCAAGATTAGAGATATCAACACTTGCATGATTTCCAATGACCATCTTATCTTTTTTTGCTTGATAATCACTACTTGCTTTTACGCAAATAGGAATTGCTATTATCATTAAAATAATTAATGCAATGATTTCTCCTACTATTCCTTTTAATTCTTTATCCATAATAAATCCCCCCTGATTGGGTTTATATTTTACTACAAAGTAACAAATAAGTCAAGTGCAAATTTCTTCTTTGTTTACTAGGATATGATTAACTTGTGATAATGTCTTAAGTAATAACTTTGGAAAATGTCTCAGGTTATTATATAATAATCCACCGAGGTGGAAAATGAGAAAGGTTGAATTAAGAATGAATGAAAAAGAAAAATATGAAACAATCAAAGAA
>JAQXQC010000059.1 GCA_029100965.1 Bacilli bacterium
TATACATAATATATTGATTAAAGCAATATCTAAAAAGGTAAAATTTTCCCTTGGAATTGACTAGCACTACAATTTATATATGTAAAATTTTCCCTTGGAATTGACTACCTAAAAAGGTAAAATTTTTGCTTAGAATTCACAAATTTTGACTCGTTTTTATAGGAATTTCTTGTATTTTGTTGAAAATGTAAAATACTTTTATTGAATTTATCTTAATAGAATTCAAATTCTGTTAGTTTTTCTTTTTCTCTTTCTTTAAAGTTTGATTTTTTTCTAATTGTTTATCTAAATTATACATTATATTATCAACACCAGCAATGTCATAAATTCTAGTTTGCACAACTTCTTGGTAGTTTTTCATAAAATCTAATTGATATTTTTGGATTAAATTTTGAATTAATTGCTTTAGATTTAACTTTTTTGCTAACTGATAATATTGTAATTTATTTTCATTTTTGGGCATCAAATTTTACTGCATTTAAAGTATTTGACTCAAGGTTTGTTTTAGAAAAATCAATATAAAATACTCTCCTGGTTGTATTGTTTCTTTTTTTATTACGGTTACTGTTTCATAAGCGTATTGATAACCACCTAATTTTTTCTATTCTTCAATATCCATATTGTCACCTTGGTAATTTATTATAGCATAAATTTATATCAATTGATATAATAAAACCTTATCTCAAAATAGAGATAAGGAATATATTATTTTGTTTTTTCTTTTTTCAACTTTTCTTTTTTCTCCATGACCTTTTCATCTAGTTTTTTGGTTAGAAATGATTCTGAATAATAATCGATTTCTTCCCCTTTTTTATTGTAAGATGCTACTCTAGTTCCTGCTAATAAATCATGTAATCCTCTACCATCCATTTTTATCATTACTGTTAAGATAATGATAAATTGTAGGTAATATTGAATATCATAAACAATAGATGTTACATTATAATAATCATTTCCATTTAAAGTCATTACGCAAATTAATTTGATGATGTAATAGATTGGTTGATAAAGAAAAATTGCTCTAATTATATAACTTAATATTGATACTTTTTTATTGTTATCTTTATTATTTACTATCTTTAGATGAAAAATCTTTTTCCCTAATGTTTCTCCATTGGTGTAATAATTAAAGAATACGAAATAGAAAATTGTTGTTATTAAATAAATAATAAAGTAGCAAATAGAATTCTTTTCTACCTTAGAATATAATTTTTTATAGATTTTTAAATAATGGTTATCTATATTTTTATTTATCTTATTAAATTCTGCCTTGGTAATTTTTTTATCATCATAAAATTTTTCTATTTCTTGTTTATAATCATCACTAATTTTAATAATTTTGCTATACTCTTTTTCAGTGATTTTTTCATCTTTAAAACTATTTTGTAATTCTAATTTAAATTCACTATATTCTTTTAAGGCATTTGAATATTCTTGATAATACTTATTATAAGTATCTAATTGTTTATTGATGAATGGTACTCCTGATAGACATTGAGTAATTAGCATTACCACCATCATATCGATGAAATAAGCACCAATCCTTTTCAGTATTTTTTTCATGAAATCTCCTAATTTTCTGAAATTACATCACAAATAAGGGTACTAATTTCTGTTGGATTATCAATTGGTAATCCTTCAATTAATCTTGCTTGTGCATATAATATCTTTGTATATTTTTCTAATTCATCCTTATTATCTTTATATAATGTTTTAATTTTTTCACTAATAGGATGTTTTTCATTAATTTCTAGTATCATTTTAGCGTTTACTTTATTGTCGTTTGGTAGAGCATTTAATACTTTTTCCATACTAGCAGATAATTCTCCTTCTGTTGTTAAACAAACAGGATGTTTCTTTAAACGATGAGTAAATTTAATATCCGAAATATTATTGTTTTCTAGTACTTTTTTCATTACTTCAAACATATCTTTAGCATCAGTATTCGCTTTTTCTAGTTCTTTCTTTTCTTCATCATTATCTAAATCTACTGTATCGTTAGAAACATTCATAAATTTTTTGGCATTATAAGTTGTTAATGTTTGTAGAGCAAATTCATCGACATATTCAGTTAGATATAAAATTTCATAGCCTTTTTCTTTGATTCCTTCTACTTGAGGCATATTATCTACTTTATCTGTACTTTCTCCACAAGCATAATAAATATTTTCTTGTCCTTCTTTCATTCTTGAAACATATTCATCTAATGTAACTAATTTCTTTTCTGTTGAAGAATAGAACATTAATAAATCTTTTAAATCATCTTTGTGAACACCATAATCTGCATAAACACCAAATTTAATTTGCATACCAAATGTTTTAAAGAAAGATTCGTAAGTTTCTCTATCTTCTTTTAACATGGTTTCTAATTCTTTTTTGATTTTCTTTTCAATGCTTTTAGCGATTAATTTAAGTGAATGGTTTTGTTGAAGAATTTCTCTTGAAATATTTAATGAAATATCTTCTGTATCAACAAGTCCTTTGACAAAGCTAAAGTAATCTGGTAATAAGTCAGCACACTTATCCATAATTAGGACACCACTTGAATATAATTGTAATCCTTTTTCATATTCTTTAGTATAAAAATCATATGGAAGATGGCTTGGTATGTAAAGAAGTGCATTATAGCTACATTGTCCTTCAACAGAAGTATGAATGGTCTTTAATGGTTTATCATAATCAAAGAATTTAGAACTATAAAAGTTTTGATATTCTTCTTCTGTAATATCTTTTTTGGCTTTTTTCCATAAAGGAATCATGCTGTTTACTGTTTCTTCAACGATTTCTTTTTCATATTCATCTTTACTGCCTTCTTTTAGTTTTGAATGTTCTATCATCATTTTAATTGGATAGCGGATATAATCTGAATATTTCTTTACAATTGATTGAATGTGATAAGTATCTAAAAATTCACTATAATTTTCTTCTTCTGTATCCTCTTTAATACTTAAGGTAATTGTTGTACCAGTATCTTTTCTTTTTCCTTTTTTGATTTCATATCCATCTGCTCCTTCACTTTTCCAAATATAGGCATCCTCAGAATCAACAGATTTGCTTTCTACTTTAATTTTATCACTTACCATAAATGCTGAATAAAAACCAACACCAAATTGACCAATGATATCAATATCTTGAGCATCTTTCTTTTCTTTATCATAAAGTTTTTTAAAATCTAGAGAACCACTTTTTGCGATAGTTCCTAAATTATTTTCTAATTCTTCTTTGGTCATTCCACAACCATTATCAGAAATGATTAATTTTCTTTTCTCTTTATCGATATCAATTCGAATTTCTAGATTATCTCTATTAATATTTAATGAAGTATCTGTAAGAGAACGATATGCTAATTTATCCATAGCATCACTAGCATTAGATAGTAATTCTCTTAAAAATATTTCTTTATTTGTATAAATTGAATGAATCATTAAATCTAATAATTTTTTTGACTCAGCTTTAAATTGTTTTTTTTCTTTCTTTTCTTTTTTATCTTTTTCCATAAGTATTCCTCATTTCTAGTTAAATTCTTAACTATTGATAATATAACACCTATTTTAGCAATTGTCAATTTATATTGCTAATTTATTTAAAATAATTCAAGAGAAGCTTTTTTTCTGTTAAAGAATGAAGATAGCATATCCTCTATTGTCTTTACAAATAAAAAATTTATGTTTAAAATGAATACAGGTGATGAAGATGTTTCAATATTCGTTAGATAATAAAAGATATCATACTTTGAATTATCATTATAAAGAAAAATATCATTGTAAAGTGATTAAAGTTAGTTTAAATGCTGGATTTACTTGTCCTAATATTGATGGAAAAGTTGGCTATGGAGGATGTATTTATTGCTCTAAGTCAGGGAGTGGAGATTTTGGAGGAGATATTTCTAAGAGCTTAAGCGAGCAGTTTGATGAAATAAAAGAAAAACTTTCTAAGAAATGGCCTAGAGGGAAATATATTGCTTATTTTCAGGCACATACGAATACCTATGCTCCACTTTCTGTTTTAAAAGAAAAATATGAGAGTGTCTTAAAAAAAGATAATGTAATTGGAATTGCTATTGCGACAAGACCTGATGCTATTGAGGATGAAGTTTTAGATTATTTGGAAGAATTGAATAAAAATACTGATGTAACTGTTGAGCTTGGTCTTCAGACGATTCATGAAGATACAGCTAAATTAATTAATCGATGTCATAGTTTAAATCAGTTTGAAGAAATGGTAAAAAAATTAAGAAAAAGAAATATAGAAGTTGTTGTTCATATTATTAATGGGCTTCCTTATGAAACAAAAGAAATGATGATAGAAACTGTAAAATACTTAAATCATCTTGATATTAATGGTATTAAAATTCATATGCTTAATATTGTAAAAGATACTCCTTTAGCAACTTTATATCAGGAGAAGAAATTTAAAGTATTATCTAAAGAAGAATATATTGATATTGTCATTCAACAATTAGAGTATTTAAGGCCAGAAATTGTTATTCATCGAATTACTTCTGATCCTGATCCTAAAAATTTAATTGAACCGACTTGGCTTATCAAGAAGTTTTGTGTATTAAATGATATTGATAAAGAGATGAAAAAAAGAAATACTTATCAAGGAAAAAAATTAGAGAAAAACGCTCTCTAATTTTTTTATAATAAACTAACCATATATATTGGTAAATATAAAATATCATTTTCTATTTTTAAATCTTTATTATGAACGATTATGGCTTTATCTAGATAATCTTGATATTTATTTTTTAATTTATTTAGTGAAGAATAGGTATATCTTTCTCCTGATTTTACTTCTATTGGAATAATATTATGTTTATTCGTTATAGAATCTTTCGTGATAAGAAAGTCAATCTCCATTGTGTCATTTGAAGTTTCATGATTATATTTAGAGAAAAAATATAATTTTTTTCCAGTTGACACTAAACTTTGTGCCACAACATTTTCAAATATTATTCCTTCATTAAAAGATAGTTTATCAAATAATATTTTTTTATAAATCTCTTCTTTAGCAAGTTCTCTTTCGTTAAACACTAACGATAATAATAACCCTGTATCAAAAAAATAGCATTTTAAACTATTATCATCAATTCTCTGACCTAATCCAATATTAGGTTCAGTGGTATTATATGCTATATTAATTAACCCAGCATCATTTAACCAATAAAATGCACCTTCATAGTTTCTAAATCTAGCATTTTCATCCATGGAAGACAAATTAAATTTTTTTTCATGCTTTTGTAACTGAGAAGGAATTGTATCAAATATTTGTTCTACTTTTAAATTTATTTCATCAGCGTGTTTTCTAATAACATCTCTATATAAATTTAGAAGGTCCCTTTTAATTTTGTCTGCCTCTGAAAAACTTTTTGATTGAAGATATTCTAAGACAACTTGAGGCATTCCTCCTACGATTAAATACTGTTTATAATAATCCATTACCCTTCTATGCATTATATCCATTAGTGGTTTTTTTGCATTGAAACAATTCCTTACAAAATCCATCAAAGTATCATTGCCCATAGCCCACAAAAATTCTTCAAAGTCCATTGGATGCATAGTTATTTTTCTTTCTTCTGATGGAATTAAAATATCTTTAACATTCTTATGAATCGAAATTAAAGAACCAGTTTCAACATAATCATATCGTCCATCTGCAACTAAATGTTTAATTAAGCTCCTTGCTCTTGGACAAAACTGTACCTCGTCAAAAATAAATAATGTGTCTCTTTCATATAAAGTAACATGATAAAATTCTTGAAGATACATAAATAACATATCTAGATTATTTCCATATTCATAAAATAAATTTTTTATCTCATCAGGTGTAAATGCAAAATCAATTAAAATATAAGACTTATAATTTTTCTTAGCAAACTCCTCTACAATATAACTTTTACCAACTCGTCTTGCTCCCTCAACAAGTAATGCTGTTTTTCCGTTTTGTTTTTTCCATTCAACAAGTTTATCATATATTTTTCTTTTCATAAATATTTTCCCTTTCAATAGTAATTATATACTATATTTAAAAAAAATCAATCTTTTTTGCACGAATCCAAAAATAATATTCACATTATTTTGCACGAAAACAGGAATAATATTTGTGCTATTTTGCACGAAAACAAGAATATTTAATAAAAGTTAATCTAATTAGTCAAATGTAGCACTAATTTCATTTCCTTCTGCTGTTATAAAAGTAACTTCTCCTTGATAAGCAAGCTGCATACCTTGTAAATAGTCTTGGGCTTCTCCATTATCATAAACCCAAACCATAATATAAAATTCTCTTGTTCTTCCAACATCTCCTCCTATTTTTTCATTTGATACTACTAAACAATTATAATCTTCGTTTCTTTTAGGAGAAGTTTCTTTATCCGTAACACGAACTCCTGTTTTGATATAATTACTCTCATCAAAATCTCCCTTTGTAAAATCTTCTGGAGTAAATTTAGTATAAAAGTTTTCTTTATCATCTGTATATACATTTGCAATTCTTGTTTCTAATCTTTCATCCTTTGGTGTCATAAAGACATATCCATCTAGGAACATAACTGTATCACTATCTGCGTCTATAGTTATTTTATATAACTGACAACCAGCATTATTATTATCATCATAGCATTTATTGCTAGCTGCTTTAGGAGCTTGGTTATTCTTCATTGGAACAAGTCCATAGGCCATATCTATTGTAGTAACTTTATCTACGCTAAGTCCAAAACTCACTGTTGCAGCATCTCCTTTTACTGTGTTATCGTCGCTAGCTTTTGCCGTAAAATAAGCATACGTAGCTCCTACTACTAACATTACTAATAAAAGACAGCCTACAAGAAAATATATCATTTTTTTATCTATCTTTTTCAAAATATATCACCCTTATTCTCTATTAGTATTTTACCAAATTGCAAAAAAAAAAGCAATATTACTATTGCTTCTAATTTTATGGCTCTACACTTTTTGATGGGAACCAAAAATCAAACAAAGTATTGATATTATTAAGAAAAACAGTAAAAATTTATTATTTAAAAAAATTACTGTTTTTTTACTGCTATTGATATCAAAAAATTCATATTTTTTAAAATCTCATAAATTTAGTTTTTTTAAATTTCTATTTCTTATTTTTTTTAAATTTTCCACTAATATTTTTATTTAAAATATACATTAATCTTAACCTAAAAAATTTAAAATTTCTAAATCCGTATGCTGTCCTTTTTATAACCTTAATTTTGTTATTTAAACCTTCTGTATATCCATTTGAAAATCTTTTATCTATAAATGAATTACAAATATATTCTAACCAATTGTTGATTGTTTTTGAGGCTTCTATAAATTCGTTTATATTGCTTTCATTACATAATTCTATCCAATTTTCTAATTCTACTTTTGCCTCTTCTGGTGTTAAATCATGATGGATAATATCTAAAAATAGTTCTTTTAATTGATAACCTCTTTCAAGTTCATCATTTATGTTTAATAATTCGTCTAAAATATCAATAGGTAATTTATCTACCTGTCTACCATGTTCATATCTTTTGGTATATACATACCAATTTATATCGTTATAATATTTTCTTAATAAACTAACATTCTTCTTATTTTTTAAAATTCTATATTCTTTTGAATTATATCCAAAATTCTTTTGCAATCTAATTCTTATATCATCTAAAGCATCCATTACATATTCAGTATAATGAAATCTATCAACTACATATTTAGCATTTTTAAACATTACTTTTGTAACTATCAGATATGGTTCATACATATCACTAATTACATATTTAACATTTTTTCTATTTTCCACTTTAGTAAAATAGCTCATCAAATAATCTTTCTTTCTACTAGGCAAAATATCTAATGTTCTTTTTCTAATTGGATCATTCATTATAAAAGCATATTTTCCTTCGTTAGTATCTGCCTTAAATTCATCAAATGATATGATATCAGGAAGTGTTTTAACATATTCTGGATAATCATTCATTGCATCTAATAAAACATTCCTAACTTTATCTGGTGATACGTTATTAATTTCTGCTATATCCTTTATAGAATAACATGATTTTAACAAATCTTTTCTTATTTTTATTTCTAAAGCATTTGTTATACTTTTACCTTTATTAACAATTGCTATATCTTCTATTATTCTTTTATTACATTTTCTACATATAAACCTTTTTCTTGTTATACGTAAATAACAATCATATTCAGCAATTTTAACATACTTAGAATTTATAGGCTTTAAATAATCATGAACACTTTTAGTATATTTGTTACAAATAGGACAGTTTACTTTCTTGATTGTAGTTATTACATTTACTATTTTAACTTTCTTATCTTTTATTTTCTCTTCTTCAATAGATAAAATTTTTATATTCTTGTCATCCAACCCCAATATTTTTTTACTTCATTTATTTTTATCCTCTTTCTACAAAAATAAAATACAGAAAAAGAATACACTTTACTACACAAATATGATATTATAGTAAATGTATGTAATAGTATTTTTATTTTCGCAATTTAATTATACTATAATTACATACTTAAAAAGTAATGTGTTTTGGACATTACTTTTTTTATCCCATCAAATCGTGTAGAATTTCTATAAAAATATTAAATATAATATTCCCACTAAATCGTGTAGAATTTCTATAAAAATATTAAATATAATATTCCCACTAAATCGTGTAGTTATAACACTAAAAAATCCCAACAAAACTTGTAGAACAGAAAAAAAGTTTCCCAACATTTCGTCGAAAAACTTATTTTTTAACTCCCATCAAATCGTGTAGAGCCAATTTTATATATTCTGAATTAAGCCTTATCTGATTTAACAGCAGTGTATCCAGAGAATGTAGCAGTAACCTCACTACCTTGTGCAGAACTAAATGCAACAGTACCTTTGAAGAAGCTCAAACCGGTATTTCCACCGTCTCCGCCAGTTGTAACATCAGCATTACCTGCAGTTTGGTTTTTACCAGTTTCAGCTAACCATACAACAATATAGTATACTTGACTATCTGTATATGTCATTGAACTATCACTATTAACTGCAGTTGCATCTACTGGAGTACCAGTTCCTTTAGGGTCAATTCTTTGGTTAAATACTAATGCAGAAGTAACATCAGCTGTTCTTGCATATTCATCAACACTTGCATCAGCATCTGCTCCACTTGCTAATTTGTGATCACTAATTCTAATAAAGTTTGTATTAACGATAGGATATGTATTACCAGAAATAGTTCCATCAGCTGTAATTCCAGATGTTTTAATTTGTGATCTTGCAAATCCAATAGAATCTGTATTTGCTGCATCAGTAGCTTTATCTATTCCAAGTGCATCCCAATCACTAGAGATTCCTTTATCTCCAGTTGCTCTAGTTGTTGATTTCCCTTTAGTTGTACAACTTGTTAATTGATTATCAGTACCAGTACAGAAAACTTGAGCCCAACGCATAGTTGTTTTAGTATCACCTTCAGCGCTAAGATTTGTCCACATTTCATCAGTTGTGTCTTCAGGTGTCTTACTAGCTGTTGCATTAGAACCACCAGTTAATGAAACATATCCATCTAGGAACATACCAGCAGTACCATTATTACTAACAGCAATTTTGTATATTTGACAAACGGCGTTTCCGTTATCGTCTACACAAATTTGTTGCTCACTATCTGTATCTTTCTTTGGTGTACTATCATTTGTTCCGTGTACAGCTGCTTCAACCATCGTGTTTGACATTGGTATCATACCACCCTTAGTCTCATCAGCTTTTGTTACTTTACGAACATCTAGTCCAAAACTAACAGTAGCCATGTTACCAGTGATATTTGTGGAATTTGTAGCAGTTGCAGTAAAGTATGCAAATGTTGCACCAATGATGGCAACAACTAAAGTTGCTACACCAATTACACCGTAAAATATTCCCCTTCCATTATTTTTTTGTTCTTTCATCTTTTATCTTTCCTCCTTACTATAATGAGTATAACAAAAATAAAATAAAAATGCAATATATTTTTTCACTTTTT
Organism: Bacilli bacterium; assembly: GCA_029100965.1. GTDB lineage: Bacteria > Bacillota_I > Bacilli_A > RF39 > UBA660 > RUG11198. Next base: position 10,016 of record JAQXQC010000059.1, read on the forward strand.
TTCATCTCGTAAATTTTTATTTGAATGTCCGTTTTAATAAAATAACGGAATTAAGTCTAATTATAGTATAATATATATCGTTTCTTTGTAGTTATAAGGAGGAATAAAAATTGAAAACATGGAAACACATTAGTGAAGATAATAGAAA
>JAQXQC010000060.1 GCA_029100965.1 Bacilli bacterium
GTGGAACTTCAGTAGGTGAAGATAAAGACACGATGTACAAAATGATTGATTATGGAATAAAATATTTGCCTACTGATAAAGTTCGCTATCTAATGGGAGTAGGAGATCCTATTGATATTGTAGAAGGAGTCGATCGAGGAATTGATATGTTTGATTGCGTCCTACCAACCAGATTAGCAAGACATGGTCATGCTTTTACTAGAGATGGAAAAATAAATATCAAAAATGCAAAGTACAAAGAAGACTTTACAAAGATAGAGGAAAACTGTGATTGCTATGCCTGCAAAAACTATACCAAAGCATACATCAGACACCTTATCGTAGCAAACGAAACACTAGGCCAACGCTTATTATCCATTCATAATATTCGTTTCCTAATCAGAGAAACAGAAGAAATAAGAGAAGCTATTAAAAATAATACTTACCAAGAATACAAAGAAGAATTTATCTCCAATTATCAAAAAAATAAAAAAAGTGTCCAATCTAAATAAGTATTTTAAAACCAATCCAAAAAAATTGATATCTAAAATTTTTTATAGTATAATTAGGTTAGAAAATAGGAGGAATGAAAATGAAAAAAATAAAGGACTTAGTTTCAAGACATAAATTATTATCAGCAATTTGTTTACTTGCATTTATTGTAATCATTATGATGATGTATGTTTTCTTTAATTTATTTGTTGGAGGAAGTAACAAATATGGAGATCGCTTAAAAGGAATAGAAAACCATAAAGTAGAAAAAAAAGAACAAGAAGAAGTAGTATCTTTCTTAAAAGAAAAAAACGAAGTCAATGATGCTAGTATCAGAATTCAAGGGAAAATTATTTATATTCAAATTGAATACACAAAAGAAACTTCCTTAGATACAGCTAAAGCAATTGCTACAGAATCATTATCTAAAATTAGTAATGATGAAAAAAAGTTTTATGACATTGGCTATTATTTAACACAAACATCAGATGATAATTCAGAAGATAAAGGATTCATTGTTACAGGCAACAAAAGCAATGAACTAGATAGCATCAGCTGGATTAAAAGTTAGGTGAGAAAAAATGAACAAAAAAAGAAATACAATCATAACCATCGTGATTATTGTCTGTATTCTTTTAACAGGGGCAGTATTTTATATTTTAAACTTCAGTAAAGATGAAAGTAGCCTTACCGTTTTAGAAAAAAAATGGATATCAGACAATATAAATAAAGTAATTGATATTGATGTATACAACGATATCCCAGTCTTTGGCTACAACGGAGAAGGAATGATTTTTGATTTCTTAGATTATACAACCAAAGAAAATCAAATTAATTTTAATAAAGTATCTTATTATACAAATAGCAAAATTGATTATAACCCAATCTCTTTTCAAGTCTTAAAAAATAACGAAAAGATAGGAAAACAAGATATTGTTTTGTATGAAGATTACTATGCCATATATACCAAAGATAAAAATCAATCAATTGGTTTAAAACAAAATCTACATTTTGCTTATTTAAGTGAAGATGAAGAAATATTAAAAAATTATTTTCCTAAAAACATTGAATTAACAAGCTATGACAAAGTAGAAGATTTAATTAAAGATTTCCAAGAAAATAAATTTGATGATATCATTTTACCTTCTAATAAATATATGGATATTATTTTAAAAAACAAATTACAAGTAGGCTATCATTTAACAGACTTAAAACTAAGCTATATCTTAAGAGCAAAAGAAGAAACTATCTATCAAATTCTTAAAAAATCTTACTTAAATTATATCCAAAATCAATATGAAAGTGATTATAGTAAAAACTACTTAAAATTATATTTTGATAGTACGAATACAAGTGATTTATTAAGAAAAAATTATAATGCTAAAACTTATCACTATGGCTATGTGGTAAATATGCCATATGAAAATGCTGTTCAAAAAGATTTCGTTGGAACAATTTCTAATTATTTAACCGATTTTAATAAGGTAGCTGGAACTGATGTTGAAGTGAAATCTTATCAAAATATTGATGAATTAAAAAGTGCTTTAATAAGAGGAGAAGTAGACTTTGCTTTAGGAAATTTTGACTATTCTAAAATGAATATGAAATATGACTTAACTACTTCTATTGCAGACTTAAATTATGTTGTCTTAAGTAAGAAAGATTATTTGATGAATTCAATTAAAGGACTTCAATCTCAAAAAGTATCCACAGTAAATGGAAGTAAATTATATCAATTATGTAAAGAAAATAATGTGAAAACAATATCATATGACAATACAGATGAATTATTAAGAAATATTGATGATAACAGCATCATTCTATTAGATAAACAAACCTATCTTTACTATAAAGATAATAAATTAAAAGAATATAAAATTAATTATGAATCAAGTTTATCAGACGGCTATCACTTTATTATGAATGCTTCTAACGAGACCTTTAATCAATTATTTAATTATTATGTAAGTAATATTAGTTATGATCAAATAAAATACTTATATAGAACAGATATTACAATAGATAAAGATTATTCTACGATAAAGACATTTATTTTTATTACTGTTTTAGTTCTTATTTTAGTAGTATCTACCCTTATTTTTAGCAGAAAAACCATTACCAATAAAACCATTAGCAAAGATGAAGTATTAAAATATATTGATCCAATGACCTCTTTAAAAAATAGAAATTATTTAAACTTTAATATTTATGATTGGGATGATAATGTCATTTTCCCTCAAAGTGTGATTGTCTTTGATTTAAATCAATTAAAAGAAGTAAATGATACCTTAGGAAGAGAAGCAGGAGACGAAATCATCAAAAAAGTGGCTAGTATTCTTATTAACAATCAATTAGAAAATACAGATATTATTCGTAGCGGTGGAGATGAATTTTTAATTTATTTAGTTGGATACGATGAAAAATATGTAATGGATTATGCTAAAAAAATTACTAAACTGATGAAAAATATTCCTAATTCATTAGGTTGTGAATATGGCTATAGCATGATTTTAGATGAAGTAAAAACTGTAGATGATGCAATTAATGAAGCAATTGCAATGATGATGAAGAACAAAGCCAAAAGAAAATAAAAGGAGCAATATTCATGGAAAATTTTAAACATTATGCTAAAAAAGCCTTTTCTTTATTTAATTGTATGGAAATGAGAATTTTACCAGGAAATGTTGCTTTTTTCTTTGTATTAGCTTTATTTCCTATTATTACCCTTTTAGTAGCAATTGCTTCTTACTTTTCTATTTCTTTAGATTCAGTTATTTCGATTATTCATGATTTACTTCCTCAAGAAGCAGGAAATATTATCATAGAAGCTATTTCAGAAAAAGGCTTTGACAGTAGTGTAGGAGCATTTAGTATAATTACCTTATTTGTAGCATCAAATGGTACATATGCAATCATTAATGCAGCAAATACCCTATACCAGGTAGAAAAAAGTGACACTTTAAAAAATAGAATAAAATCCATAATCCTATTATTCTTACTTTTATTACTGATTATATTTCTATTATTAGTCCCCATTTTTGGAGAAAAAATACTTTCTATCTTTGCTTCCAATGATATAATTTATCATGCCAAATTAATTTATAAACTTTTGAAATGGCCAACAACGTTTTTTATGATATATGCAAATTTAAAATTATTATATACAATAGCACCTGATAAAAAAATTCCTAGTTGTAGTACAACTTATGGTTCAATATTTACAACAGTAATTTGGACAGTAGCAACAGCAATATTTAGCTATTACTTAAAATACTTTGCCAATTATAATATGCTTTATGGCAATTTATCTAGCATCATTATTTTAATGATGTGGATTTATATTATTAGCTATGTATTTGTCATGGGAATAGCCATAAACGCTACAAATTTAAATGAAAAATGATTACTTGTCTTAAGTAATCATCTATCATGCCCATATAGCTCAGCTGAATAGAGTGTTTCCCTCCGAAGGAAAAGGTCATGAGTTTGAATCTCATTATGGGCACCA
>JAQXQC010000061.1 GCA_029100965.1 Bacilli bacterium
TTGTGCTATAATGTTAAAATAGGAAGTAAGGTGTAAGATGAAAGAAAAAATAAAAACCAAAATTAAAAATAATAGATATATCATTTATATCTCTATTCCATTTTTGCTAATTATTCTTTTAATTACAGCAAAAGTAATAGCAGGAAGAGAATTATATATCGATAAATTAGCTTATCAAATATTCATAGAAAAATTAAGAAATGATAAATTAACCACATTTATGAAATTAGCAACCAAACTAAGTAATCCAGAAGTCATGATCGTAATCGCAATTATTTCTATCTTCTTTTGTACAAAACTAATAAAAAATAAAAAACTATCTTTAGGAATTATCCTAAATTTAGCAGGAATAACTATAATTAACCAAATACTTAAATTTATCTTTAGAAGAGAAAGACCAAATGGGTATCGTTTAATTGAAATGTCAGGGTACAGTTTTCCCAGTGGACATGCAATGGCATCCCTTGCTTTTTATGGTCTACTTATCTATATTACCAAAAGATTAGTCAAAAATAAGTATTTAAAAATCTTGTTAATTACTCTAAATATTGCTATAATTATATTAATAGGAGTAAGCCGAATTTATCTAGGAGTTCACTACTTAAGTGATGTCTTAACCGGATATTCTATCTCAATAATCTATTTACTTATTACAACAAAACTATTAAATAAATATAAAGTTTTCCCTTAATATCACATAATTCTTAGATATTTTAATCACAATTACTCCATATAATTTTAAATGAAAGAAGGAGAGTTTATGCGAATAAAACCAAGAAAATTACGAAATGAAAAAGAAATCATTATTGATGTAACACCAGATGAAACAAATAAGAATGATAATGTACGAGAAAATACTTATTCATCTTATTCTGGAGTAAATCATCAAAATATAAAAAATAATAATCAAGTAAGTATACCAGTTGTCATTATCTTATGTATCGTTTTATCCCTAATTAGTGGAGGATTAGGTGCTTATTTAATGATATCGACAAGACAAAATACTACAACGACAACTAACGGAATAACAACATCAACAGCAAAATTAACAGAAACCAATAGTATTTCTGATGCAGTATCTAAAGTATATGATGCAGTAGTAGTTGTTGAAGTATATAGCAATAATCAATTAGCGTCCACTGGAACGGGATTTGTTTATAAAAAAGCAAATGGGAAAGCTTACTTAATGACCAATAATCATGTTATATCAGGAGGAAAAACAATAAAAGTATTATTCCAAAATGGTGATGAATTAGAAGCAACAACCGTAGGAAGTGATACTTATTCAGATATTGCCGTTTTAAGTGTAAAAGATTCTGATAAAATTGTTGCTGCAACAACAGGAGCATCTGATAAATCCACAGTAGGAGATACTGTATTTACTGTAGGTTCTCCAGAAGGATCAGATTATGCTGGTACAGTTACCAAAGGAATATTAAGTGCAAAAGATAGACTAGTCGAAGTTGCTCTAAGTAATTCACAAACTTCTGATTATTACATGCAAGTTTTACAAACAGATGCTGCTATTAATCCAGGAAACAGTGGCGGCCCTCTATGCAATACAAATGGAGAAGTCATTGGTATTACTAATATGAAATTAGTTGATGACACTGTTGAAGGAATGGGATTTGCAATTCCAATTGAAGATGCCTTAAAAGTAGCAGAAGTCCTAGAAAAAGAAGGAAAAGTATCAAGACCATACATTGGAATATCGATGTTAGATTTAAGTAACAGTTATTATTTGTGGCAAGCAGGAATTATGGTTCCCGAAAATGTTAATAATGGTGTTGCAGTTGTTAAAGTAGAAAGTAATTCCCCAGCAGATAAAGCGGGAATAAAGAAAGGTGACATCATCACAAAATTAGCTGGAAAAGATACAAAATCATTAGCAGAATTTAGATATGAGTTATACAAACATTCTCCAAATGATTCCGTTGAAGTAACTTATATAAGAGATGGAAAAGAACAAAAAACTAAACTTACTTTAGGGAAAAGTGAATAATTTTTAGAAAAAATACTGATAGAGAAGAAAAATCTTTATCAGTATTTTTATTAAATATGTGTTATGATATTTTTAAATTGAAAGAAGGAATATTATGGGAAAATTATCAAACATGCTCTATATGATTGATTTATTAAATTCAGGAAATGTATATACTATTCATGAACTATCTCAAAAAATAGGTGTAACTGAAAGAATGATTAGATATTATAAAGATGAAATATGTAATAATGGAATAATAATAGAATCATTTAAAGGGCCAAATGGTGGATACTTTATGATTGATAAAATAAAAA
>JAQXQC010000062.1 GCA_029100965.1 Bacilli bacterium
TTTCTTTCTGATACAATTGTGGATAATTTTATTAGATTTTTGTAACCTTGATTATTCATAGCATATAATAAAATATTTTTATCTTCCACTTCTAATTCTAATCCTATTACTGGTTTGATATTATTTTTTTTACATTCTTGATAAAATGCTGGTACTCCAAACATATTGTTATGATCCGTAATGGCAAGTGATTGGTAACCTAATGATTTTGCTTTTTGAATAAGTTCTGGAATACGAATTAAGCTACTTAATAGGGTGTAACTTGTTTTTAGTTGAAGAGGGGTGTAAATCATGATTATCATCTCCTTAAAATACTTATTTAAAACTTTTCTTTTTATTATTATAACATTAAATAAAAGAGTTTTGTTTCTTCATTAAACAAAACTGGTGTTTTTTTACTATTTTTGGTTCATTAATTTTAGAAAAGTAATTATGAAGTATTTTCCGTAAAAAAAATTCTAATGTAAAGAACTTTAGATTCTCCACATTAGAAATGCAATTAAGACAACTCCTAGAGCAATAATTAAGGCTAAGGTAAAGATAGGAGCAAATCCTTCACTTTTTACACCAATATCTGATGTGAATGTTCCTTTTGCTTTTACTCCTTTTTTCATATATTTGTTATTACTCTCTGGTCTTTGAAGTTTGTAATTTGGTTTTAAATTTACTTTTTTGTCTGTATCTGATGTAATAATCATTTCTGACTTTATTCCTTTTTCATCTACAAAATCTTGCACAACACTATTTTTCATTCTTTTTTCCTCACTTTCGTTTATTTTCACTAACTAAAGTCATTTCTATTGTTAATTGTTTAATTCTTTCGATAATTCTTTTGGCTTTTACTCGGTCGATTCCTTTTGTTGTTGTCCCAAAATGTTCTTCTAAATCTTTGATGGTTAAGTTGGAAGTAAAAAAGGTTGTTAATCCTTCTTGGCTTCTATACTGAAGAATATTTCCTAATACTTCATCTCGACTCCATTCGGTCATTGTTTCTGCTCCAATGTCATCAATTAATAAGATTTCAATGTTTTTTAATAATTTAAATTTTTCATTGTAGGATTCATTATTACCAAAAGATTCTTTTAGGCTTCTTAATAATTCAGGGTAATAAATAATTGCTACTTTATGATTTTTTTTAGCTAGTTCATTTAAAGTAGCTGAAATAAGATAAGTTTTTCCACATCCAAAGTTACCATTTAGGTATAGTCCTTTCATTCCTGTTTTTGGTTGATAAGTATCGAGAAATTTTTTTAACCATTTAATAATTTCAAAGCGATTGGGATCATTAATATCAATATTTTTCATACTAGCTTCTTTTATTTCTTTTGGTATATCAAAAAGATAGATATTTTCTTTGTATTTATTTCTTTTATCTAGTTCTTTTTTATATTTACAGGGAACATAATCAAATACTAGATTATTGCTTAAAATTTCTGGATAATAGACATATCCTGGATATGAATTTTTACAATCTAAGATATTTTTGCAATGCTTACAATTTTTTAATTCTTGTGCTGTTTCTTCTAAAGAAGTTGTATATTTCATTAAATAGTCTTTGGGTAATTTTAGATTTTCTACTACTTTTTTAAAATTAGGATTACTTTCTAGTGCTTTATCGTAATCTTCATTTAATTGTTGCTTGTTTAAATTGTATGTTCCGTTTAAAACCTCTTTTATTCCTTTCATTTTATCGATACTCCTTTAGTAAATCTTGCATTACTTTTTGTTCTTCAATACTTGCTTCTTTTTTTTCAATATTTTTATTAAACCATTCTGGTAATTTTTCTTCTTTTGGTGTTTTTGTCTTTGGGACTGTTCCCTTTTTGTATTTTTTATGTTCTTTTTCTGCTAAGCGCATGGCTTCATCTACTGTTTCTATTTTTTGTCGTTGCCATTGTCCTGCTATCGTTTCAGCTAGTCCTCTAGTTAGTTTATTGTTATTGGTTTTTAGGATATAATCAATTAGAACATTGACGACACCTGGTTGCAATTTATAAACACAAACTAAGTCTTCAGCTAGTTTTAAATCTCTTGAAGTTGGTTCAGCACCATTATTTTTACTTTTTAATAGATCGTAAGGGCTAACGGTTTCAAATGTATAAATCATTTTAGCTCTCTTAGAAGTATCACCAACTGGTTCTTTTAAATATTCTGGTTGTGTGTTATAGACTATTGTTGGTAATAATCCATGATTATCAAATTGATAATAATTGCGACAAGTTTTTCTTAATTCTTCTTTATTTAGGGTTCCTCTTTCTGTAATGCAAATGGGAATAATATCTTGCATTTTTACAACATCTAAATTATATAAAAAAGAAAGTTGTAAAATTAATTCTTTAATATCTTTAGTAAAAATCTTATTTTCATCTAAACCGCTTGGTAAAGACTTAGTTAAGAAATCAAAATCAAAGTTAGTATTAATGGCTAATTTTTGAACATTAGTTTTTTGAATATCATTATTCACTACTTCATAAGAGGTTAGGGGAACAGAAGAAAATACTTCTGTAAAAGATACTGTTATATCTTGATAATTATTGGTTGATAATTTTGGAGATTTAAAGTAATCTAATATTTTCTCGTATTCTTTTTTTCCGACATTATTGTATAAAACTACATTTAAGATTGGATGATTGAAAAAATCATTTGCTTTAATTGGAGAATATAGCTGATAAATATAATTTCCTGTATTTTCTTCCTTAAAATAAGTTTTTAATAATCCAATGGCTTCTAATTTTAGTCTTGCTTTTTCGATTTCTGATAGTGATATTTGCATATTTGTGACTAAATGATGATGAGTATATTCTATGCTTATTAATTTTGTTTTATCTAAATCTGACCAAAGGGTAAAATACAACATAACAGCAAGAGGGCCTATGATTGGTTGGTATAACATGGTTAGTATGAGTCTATCTTCTGCTGTAATAATGCTTTTATTTACTACAATATAAGTATCTGCAGGAGATATTCCTTTTAAATTTAATTCTTTCATACAACCACTGTCCTCTTAGTTACATTTTATAATAAAAGTGGGTAAAAGTAAAGATTTATCAAATACAGAAAGAACTTTTATGTTCTTTTGGTTAGAAAAATACTTAATTTTAATTGTTTTGTTTATCCATTAATTTGTTGGTTTTAGGATTTTTCTTAATTGTTTATTGTTTTCATGTCTTACTTGGTAAGGGGTATAAGAAGTCTTATTTAGTTTTTCTAACAAGTAAGATATTGTTTTGATTTCTTCTTCTTTTTGATAAGTTTCCTTTTGTATTTTATGAATTGTACTTAATAAATAAATTCCTAAAGATGTATTTGGGTTTAATTCTATTGTACTGGTTGTTGTATTTTCCATTGTATAATATTTTTCTTCACTGTCATTGATAATATTAAAAATAAGATGGGCTTCTTCTTTATCTATTTCAGATAAAGCTTGGCAAATTTGGTTATGATTTTTATGAATTAAATTTTTATCTTTAATTTCTTCTTGATAGATAAATGGGATATTGTTCTTTTGAAAAATTTCTTGGATATCAGAAGAAAGTTTTTGGTGAATATTTTGTAAGAAACTAGATACTGTAAAAATTTCTTCTGAAGTATTATTGATTTGTTTTACTATCGATATACTGTCATTTAAAATTGAATTTTCTTGGTGGTTTTGCATATCTTTTTCAGAAAAAACTTTAGTTATATTAATTAAAGATGGGGTAACTCTTAATGGTAAAATTGTGTTATCTGGCATTAATGTATACGAAAATGATAGTGCCGGATAATTTAGTCCTGGTTTGATTTGAATTAGTTTATCTTGATGAGATAGTAAGTCGCTATCAAAAGATAAAAGCTTACTATTATCTAATAGGTGAGTGGTAAAAGTAATTGAGCCATCTTCAGTGTAATGAATGGAGAATGCTACATTTTGTATTTTATTTAAAAGATAAGTTTTGGTAAATTTATCATCTTTCACTTCATCTATAGATGATTTTTGATAATAATTTATTAAATTAGGAAAGGTATAGTTTTTCAATATATTTTCTTGTTCTTCGGTTAATTCTTCTTCTTTTACTTTTTCCTGATGAAGAGAAGATATTATTTGTGATAAATCTTTATTGACTTCTGATAAAGATATATATTTTCTTTTTTTGCAATAATTTACAAAGTCAGAGATTGTTTCTAGGAATTTATCTGTTTCTGATTCTGATAATGGGTTTGTTTGTTCAAAGATTAATTGGATAATTTCTTTATAAAATGTTGGATCGGTATAAGGAATTCCTTGATTTACTAATTTTACCTTATAATTTTGAATAAATTTATCTAAAAGATAAAATAAGATATGGTTGTTTTCTCTAGCATATTTAAAGTTATCAATTTGTATTATTAGTTTTTTTAATATTGGATAATTTCTATCATCTTCAGATAAGTAAGATAAAATATGATAGTAAGCTGATGTATCTATAGTATTATTATTTCCTTCTAATGGTAAGTTTTTTTCAAATAGATGAATAATGTTTTTGATAAAATTTTTTTCTGTAGCATTTTCTTTTGAAATAGTACGAAGATAATTTTTTAAGACATCTTTCCCTAGTAAACAGACTTCTTCTTGTGCAAATTCTGGTAACTTGTTTATTTTCTCAAAAATTTTGATAATGTCTTCTGGGATAAAATGATTTAGTTCTTCTCCATATTTTTTTAAATAATCTCCACAGCATAATTGATTTAAAAAAAGAGATAGTTCTTGATTTAGATTAGTTTGATAAGTAAAATAATCAGAAAAATCTTTTAATTGTTCCCCATTATCTTCTTTTGATGATTTTTGATTATTTTCTTGACTTTTTTCTAGTTTAATTAATTTTTTTAGGTTTTTTAAGAATAGTTTATTTTTTTTATATTCTAAATTTATGTTCGTTAATTTTTCTTTTAAATTTTGGTATTTAGCTAATTCTAAGTGTTGGCGTAATATTTTTTTGTTTTTTTTCAAGTCTAGAGGTAGATTATTTTCTTTGGCTATGATTTGAATAATTTCTTTGGTCATTTCTTTTTTCTTGTGATAATTTTGAATATTATGTAATAAATAAATATCTTTTAATTGATATAAGTAAGATATTTTTCCTGATTTTAAATAATTAATAAATAGGTTTAATTCTTTTTCTGATAAAAAGTAGTTTGTCATTAAGATATTTAACAGATATTTTCTTTTTATTTCTTCTTGTTTAGAAATAAATTCTTTCTCTAAGAGATTTATTTCTTGTAATAGTTTTTGATTATTGGTTACTTCTTCATATTTAGACATCATACATTCTCCTTCTTTTATGATGTTACTATAGCACAAAATATTTATCTTAAGAGAGATATTTACTAGAAAGTAAAATACTTTTTCAGTATTATTTGTATAAAATACTTCATTTTATTTTTCTTCATTATTTATCTTTTTGGTGGAAAATAAAAAAAATAAGACAACTTTTTAAAGCTATCTTATTTTAATGTGTAATTCTCTTAATTGGGCTTCTGTTAATTCAGAAGGTGAACCCATTAAATTATCAATGCCGCTGGCACTAGTTGGGAAAGCTTGTACTTCTCTTAAGTTATCCACATCATTTAAAAGCATAATCATTCTGTCAATTCCAGGAGCCATTCCTCCGTGAGGGGGAGCACCATATTTGAAGGCATTGTATAAAGAAGAGAATCTTTCTTTAACAATATCTTTAGAGTATCCTACTTTTTCAAAGGCTAATTCTAAGCAGTCTAAGTCGTGATTTCTTAAAGCCCCACTAGACATTTCGTAGCCATTGCAAACAAAATCGTATTGGTATGCTACGATATCATCTAGTTGTTCATTTTGTAAGGCTTCTATTCCACCTTTAGGCATACTAAATGGATTGTGGCAGAAATCATATTTCTTTTCCTCATCGTTATATTCAAACATTGGGAAATCATTAATGATACAAAATTCATAAGTATCTTCATCGATTAAGTTACATTTTTTTCCAAGGTAAGTTCTGATTAAACCTGCATATTTGGCAGCATTTTTTTCTTTTTTATTGGCAATAAAGAAAAGGACGCTGTTGGTTTGAAGATTTGTTTTTTCAATTAGATTTTTTCTTTCTTCATCCGTTAAGAATTTGTCGATTGGTCCTTTTAGGGAACCATCTTCTGTTAAAGTTACGTAGCCAATTCCTGGCATACCGATTGATGAGGCATAATCGACGATTTCATTAAACCAACTATTGGAGTTTGTTCCTATTTCATCTACTTTAATTGCTCTGATTGTTGATTTTTGGAATGGTTTAAAAGTAGTATCTTTTAAATATTCTGTAATATCAATAATCTCTAAGGGATTTCTTAAATCTGGTTTGTCTGTTCCATACTTTAACATAGATTCTTTATAAGGAATTCTTTTGAAGGGTAGGGGAGATACTTTTTTATTAGAAAAGTGGGTAAAGATATCATAGAATATTTTTTCTCCTACTTTGTAAATATCTTCTTCTTCAACGAAAGACATTTCAAAATCTAATTGATAGAATTCTAGGGTTCTATCTGCTCTTGAATCTTCATCACGGAAACATGGGGCAATTTGATAATATTTATCTATGCCTCCTACCATTAATAGTTCTTTATAAATTTGTGGAGCTTGAGGCAGAGCATAAAATTTCCCTGGATATTTCCTTGATGGAATTACAAAGTCTCTTGCACCTTCTGGAGAAGAGGCTGTAATAATTGGAGTTTGTACTTCTAGGAATCCTAAGTCATCCATTTCATGACGAATGAATTTTAATAGTTCTGCTCTTCTTTGAATATTTTTTCTGACCTTTTTATTTCTTAAATCCAAATAACGATATTTAAGTCGTAATTCTTCGCTGACTTCATGAGAAGTTTTTACTTCAAAAGGAAGTACATTTAACGATTTTCCTAAAAGAGTAATTTTAGTTACTAATAATTCGATAGTTCCAGTTTCTAGGTTGGGATTATAATCTTCTTCAGCTCTTTTTCTTAATTTTCCTTCTACTGTTACAGTTGATTCTTTGGTATAGCCATTAAACATTTTATCATCATTGCTAACTAATTGGATGGTTCCGGTTTCATCTCTTAAATCTAAGAAGATGATTCCTCCATGGTCTCTGATATTTTCAATCCATCCTGATAGGGTAAATGTTTTATCAATGTCCGATTCCGTTAGTGTTCCACAGTAAGAAGTTCTATATTTATTTTTAATCATGGTTTTCACCTCTTTCTTAGTTTCTTCTTTTATTAAAGATAAGTTATTTTGAAGTATTTTTTGAATATAAAATACTTATTTATCTAATTCTTGTTTTAATATTTTGGCACTTAAAGCAGGGTTCGCTTTACCACGTGTTTTTTTCATGACTTGACCTACGAAGTAATCAAATAGTTTAGGATTTTTCTTGTAGGATTCTAATTGAGTAGGGTTTTCCTCGATGACTTCTTTTATAATTTTAGTTAACTCTGCTTCATCTGTTATTTGGCTCATTCCTAGTTCAGATACTAACTTAACAGGATCTTTTTCTTCTTCTAATGATTTGGTTAATACTTCTTTGGCTTGTTTACCTGAAATTTTAGAACTTTCTACTAAATCGATTAAGCCTTTTAACATTTTTGGAGTTAAGAATAATTCTTCGATTGTTTTTTCCATTTTATTTAAGTGGCCTAAGATAATACTATTTATCCAGTTAGCAGCACTTTGTGGATTAGCACCTAGAGATACGGTTTCTTCAAAATAGTCGGCTAATGGTTTTTCTTTGACAATGATTTTTGCATCTCTTGGAGAAACGCCTAATTCATTAATATATTTATCTCTTCTTTCTGTTGCTAAAGGTGGGATAGTGGCTTTAATTTCTTCTAACCATTTTTTATCTAATTTAAATTTTGGAATATTTGGTTCAACAAAATATTTATAATCAATGGCATCTACTTTGCTACGCATATAGATTGTTGTTCCAGATTCTTCATCAAAGCGTCTAGTTTGTTGTTCCATTTCGTCATATTTTCCATCTTCTTTTAATTCAATTTGACGTTTAATTTCATAGTTGATTGCATCTCGTACTCCACCAAAAGAATTAACATTTTTAATTTCTATTTTTGTTCCCCAGTTCTTTGGATCTTTTTCATCTAAAGATGCATCCATAATAGAAACGTTAACATCACACCTGATTTGTCCTTTTTTAGAGTCTGCTTCTGAAATATTTGCATATTGATAAATAGAACGCATGGTCTCTAGGAAAGATACGGCTTCTTCAGCTGAATGAAAGTCTGGTTCTGTTACTAGTTCTAGTAGGGGAACACCTGCTCTATTATAGTTAATTGTAGTGGTATCTTCATGATGTGTTGAGGAAGCGGCATCTTCTTCTAAGTGAATATTATTTACTCGAATGGTTTTTGTTTCTTCTCCAACCTCATAAGTTAGTTCTCCATAGATTCCTACAGGGGCTGGTTTAGTTTCTTGTGTAATTTGAAATCCTTTTGGTAAATCTGGATAGTAATAATTTTTTCTTTCAAAATAAATATATTCTGGTTGTTTACAATTTAAAATGATACTAGCCATTAGGGCTTTTCGAACCGCTTCTTTATTGACTACTGGTAAAGTTCCTGGGAAAGCCATATCAACAGGACGAATATTTGTATTAGGTGTATCATCGTATGAATTTCTTGCTGAAGAAAATACTTTAGTATTAGTTTTACTGATTTCACAGTGCATTTCTAAACCAATTAATACTTTATATTTATCCATTATTCTCCTCCTTTACTTGTTTGATTTTTATAGCCTAAGATATTTTCAATGGCATAGGCGATATTTAAAACATTTGCATCATCATAGCAAGCGCCAGTTAAGTTTAAAGCTACTGGCAAGCCATCAATAAAGCCATCAGGTATGGTAATTGATGGAAATCCTCCAAAGTTACCAACTTGTAAGTGTTCTTCTAATGGAGCAGTATCTTTATCTAAGATATCTATTGAACCATCTAAATGTTTCGCTGGTCCACTTCCTACTGGTAAGATAACGGCATCATATTTTTCAAATAACTGATTCCAAGTATCTACAAGTAGTCTTCTTACTCTTTGAGCATTATGGAAATAACGATCTTTATTTTCTTTTTGTAGAACATAAGAACCTATTACAAACCTTCTTTTAATTAATGGAGAAAAGTTTTTGGTACGATAATCTTTCATCATATCAATGTAATTTTCTCCTTCTCCTCTAGGTCCAAAGATAAATCCAGTTAAATTTGACATATTAGAAGTGGCTTCAGCACACGAAATAACAACGTATACAGAGGCTAGTGCATTTAATAGTGTTTTATCTACTGATACTTCTTCTATTTCAATGCCTAATGATTTTACTTTTTCGAGCGTGTTAACAAAATTTTCTAGATGTTCTTTTAATGTAGTAGAAGCGTTAGGATAAGAGGAAATATCACATAATTCTTTGATGTAACATAATTTTTTACCTTTAACTTCACCCGTTAGAGAACTTGCTAAATTGATATTAGAGGAGTCCCAAGAAGTCATGTCGTATTTATCTTTTCCCTTCATGGCATCTACTACAATGGCAGCGTCTTTTACATTTCTAGTTAAGGCTCCGCAATGATCTAGAGAACTTGCAAATGGGAAAAGTCCATAACGAGAAATCATTCCGTAAGTTGGTTTATAGCCAACAATTCCACAATAAGCGGCTGGTTTTCTGATAGAGTCACCTGTATCAGAACCGGTAGCATAAGGAAATACTCCAGCAGCGACGGCAGCGGCAGAACCAGCAGAAGATCCTGCACACATTCTTGTTGTATCCCAAGGATTTTTAACAATACCAGTGTGGCCTGTTGTTCCTGTTCCACCCATTCCAAATTCATCCATTACAGTTTTTCCAACAGCGACTGCTCCATGGCGTTCTAGATTTTCAATAGCGGTTGCCGTAAAGAAAGGAATATAATCTTTTAGTGTATTTGATGAACCTGTACTTAGTATTCCTTTGGTACTGTAATTATCTTTTATTCCGTAAGGAATACCTGATAAGACGTCTTCTGTTACTTCTTGTTCTTTGGCATCATCTAGAATAGTAACAAAAGCATTACATTTTTCTTGTAATTCGTGTGATTTTTTTAATGATTCTTGAATTAATTCTTTACTAGTTACTTTGCCTTTTTTTAAGGCTTCATGAATTTCTTCAATTGATTTATTCATATATTCCATATTATCCCACCACCTTTGGTACTTGTACTTCTCTTTCTGTTCTATCCTCACAGTTTTGTAATAATTCTTCAATTGGAATAGATTCTTCTACTTCATCTTCCCTTAAGTCATAAATAAAATTATCTAGACAATGTGTCATTGGTTCTACTTGTTCAATATCTTTGATATCATTAATTTTGTTAATATTTTCATCGATAATGGCAAATTCATCTAAAACCATATTTGCTTCTTCTTCAGTTAGACCGATTAAAAGTTTTTCGGCATAGTCATTTACCATTTCTTTTGTAAATTTACTCATCTTTCTCTTCCTTTCTTAAAATACTTATATTTTTTTGCATGAATATAAAAATAAAACAGTAATTCATCTCCTTAACTTTTATAAGTTAAAGGGACGAACTACTGTTAAGTCCGCGGTACCACCCTTATTATCATGGTCTGATCGCTTTATCTGAAAAATTCAGAAATAGGATAACGGGTAATTCCCGGCTTAAATTACTTGCATATTCACCTAAGCACTCCAAAGTGTTATTCATAGTATATTTTATGTTAGCTTTCACCTTATCTAACTCTCTTCTAATAAAAGGGATACTATTACTTCTCTTCTTCATTGCGTTAACGATAAAAATTATAGTATAGATTAAATTACTTGTCAATTCTTTTAAAAAAAGAATTTATTATTTTTTACTTAATACTTCATAATTTTTTAAACATTGTTTGCTTAGTACATATTTCTTTAATTTTTCTTTACTAGTCCAACCAGTATTAATTCCTGTTGGATTATATACATAAAATGGTTTTTCTTTTGATGGGTCATAATCTGCAATCACGATATAATGTAAATTTCTCGTGCTATTAAAACCTCCTATTTGTGAGGTTGCAGTTACATATCCACAGCCAATCATTGGAACAATTACATTTCCTTTATTTAATTCTGTGATAGTTCTTTTATATAAATCGCTTGTTGATTGGTGAGTACTAACATTTTTACTCACTATTCCATATTTTTTAGGGTAAATACTTCCTGATTTTCTTGTGTATTCCCAACTTGTTCCTAATCCATTGTAGAGTCCAGTATTACATGCTTCATGACTGAAAGCTAGAAAATCTGTATCTTTTCCTGTTAAAATATACCGAGTAGCCATATAACTAGAAAGCCCACAAGCCGTTCCCCCAATTGTATTTCCTCCATTTGCACATACTGAATAACTTCGATATTTTCCTGATTGATTATACCTATTTAAGTGAGAAAAGTTCTTTTTTTTCGTTGATGTCGAAGTACTAGTATTTTTGTTAGAATTCTTATTTGAAGTAGTAGTATTTGTATTTGATTCTTTATTTGTTGTAGTAGTGTTATTATTTGAAGAAAATTGTGTATTTTTACTAGATGTTTCTGTTTCTTGATTAGAAGTGTTTAATTCTTGATAATTATCTTCTATTTCTAATATTTCTACTTCTTGTTCTGAAGAGTTTTCATCATTTTGGTTGATTTCTTTTGGTGAAATAGTTTTTTGATAAGTTTCTATTTCTTGACTTTGACTACTTAGAGAATAATCATCAACATCTAGTACGTTATAATTGGACTCCTCTGATGATGTACTATTGCTTTCATTTGTTGAAGGAGTACTAGAAGAATCAGTTTCTTGATTATTGCTAGAAGTACTAGAAACTTGTGTAGAGTTGTTTTCTTCTGTTTTTTTATTTTCTGTTGTTTCTTGATTTTGACTATTAGATTGTTTATTTTCTACTGTTTCTTGGTTCTTAGTATCAGAAGATTTATTTTCTTCTTCTTTGTTTATCTCTTCTTTATTTTTAGTTGAGTTTTCTTTTGAAATTTTTGTATTGATTTGTGTTTTTTTAGATGATTGAAATGTTTTATTACTATAAATGTTAATTCCTATTATACCAACTGTTATTAAAATAATAAATAATACAATATATTTAAAATAATTTTTCATAATATCCCCCATTTCTTGGGTTTTTATTATACATATTTTTTAGAGAATTGCAATAATTATCTAGAAATTAATTTAGTTTTCTTATTATATAAATACATAATAAACAGTTTATTAAAGAGAAAAGTAAAAGATAAGTATTATACTCAAATAAGAAGATTGATGTAATGTTAGCTGAAACATGAATAATGATAGGGGATAAAATATTATTATCTTTTTGATAAATCTTTGTAAAAATATATCCTAATATTAAGGCATAAAGCACTTTAATAGGAGAAAAATGAATTAATGAAAAGCAAATAGTAGTGATTATTAATGATTTTTTAGGAGAATTAAATTTTAATAATTTATTATAGAAAATCTCTCGAAACAGTATTTCTTCATATATCGGTCCAATTATTCCAGAAGATATTATGTTGATTATTAAATTTAGGGAATATTTTGTTTGAGAAATTGAAAAATATTTAAAGATTAACATATTTAAGAATATAGAAAAAGAGATTCCTAAAGAAGTATAGAAAAAATATTTTGCTTTTGAGATGTTAGTAAACCTTATTTTAATAGAATATTTTTTAATAAGAATAATGATAGTGATAATATATGAAGGAATTAAAATGTAGGGCGATATTGATAAAAAGTGATTAATGTCGTTATATCCTAATAAATTATAAATAACTGCAAATAAAATAAGAATTAAAATTATAATTATATAAGTAATTAGGATAGGGAGAGTCGTTAATAATAATTTTTTTAAATAATTCATATGATATTCCTCTTTTTTTATCAGTATATCATTATTTTTAGATAAATTTGTGTAAAAAAATTTAAAAATCTTTTAAGTAGGTTTTTAATTCTTCTTTTAATTCTTTATTTTCTAAAGCGTAGTCAATATTTGCTTTTAAGTATCCTATTTTTGAACCTGTATCATAATATTTTGCATTTAATAAACAAGCATAAAATTTCTCTTTTTCCATTAATTTTTTCATTGCGTCTGTAAATTGATATTCGTTTCCAACACCTAAACTTAAAGATTCTAAGATAGTAAATATTTTAGCACTTACTATATATCTTCCTAGACCTGCATAATTTGAAGGAGATTCATCAATTGATGGTTTTTCAATTATGGTATTTATTTCTTTTGTACTTTTATTTTTGAATTCTATCATTCCATACTTAGAAGATAATTCTTTGGGTACTTCTAATGCGCCTATGATATTTGCTGAAGTTTGATTATAAAGTTTAATTAGTTGCTTTAATGCTGGTATTTCTGATTTCATTAAATCATCACCATATAAAACAGCAAAGTCATCTTCTCCTACAAAAGTTTTTGCAAGTTTAATGGCATGTCCACTTCCTTTTGGTTCTCCTTGACGAATAAAATAAATATTGATGTTTTCTGGTTTTGTGTTTAATAGTTCTAATTCTTTTGTTTTGTCTTTTTGTTCTAGTCGATGTTGTAATTCAAAGTTTTGGTCAAAATAGTCTTCAATTACTTTTTTATATGGGCTTGTAATTAATAAAATATCTGTAATTCCTGATTCTATACATTCATCAATAATGTAGGATAATGTTGGTTTATCTACTATTGGTAACATTTCTTTTGGTACTGATTTTGTGATTGGTAAAAATCTAGTTCCTAATCCTGCTACTGGGATTACTGCTTTGGTTATTTTTTTCATTTTTTTCTCTCCCTTTTAAATATCAATATAGATATTTGTTTTATAAATATTATTATTGATTTTTATATAAATGGAATATTTTCCTGATAATCCATATTGATTAATAATGGTTGTTTTTGATTTTACATCATATACTCTTTTATCTAAAAATTTATCTAATATGATGTATGATTCGTCGCTATCTTTAAAATTACCAGTTAAGACGATTGTTTCTTTTGTCTTTTTGATATTAATGTTATAACTTTTATATTTAGTATCTATTTTTTTATAATTTACTAAGAGAATTTCTTTCTTAGAAAGGGGAGTAATGTTATTATTTTGAAAAGTTACTCCATTAATTAATTTATAATTTGTATTATCTTTGTAGTAATTTATACTAATATTTTTAGTGGTTATTTGATTTCTTTTTTTGGATGTTGATTCCTTTTTATTTTTTAGATTAATTGTTGTTTCTTGAGTTTCATTTGCTATGGTAATACTATTATCTTTTAATTCTACTATTTTTGTATAATTATTTTTTAAAGAATACTTATCTAGAACTTGGCCTGTTTGCCAGTCTAGTTCTATTAAATTATTGGATAATAAATAAAGAGAATCTTTTTTTTCTAGTATATCGTATATTTTACTTTCTAGGTTTATTTGTTTATATATTTTTCCTGATAAATCTATTTCTATTAAAGAATATCTTTGATTATTATTAATTTCTAATAAGATATTTCCATTTTGTAATAGATAAGGAGAACCTTCTACTTTGTTTTTATAATACCAAATAATATTATGGTTGCTATCTATTCCATAAAGTTTGCTGTTATCTACTACTAGATTTAATTTATTTGACTGAACTTCTATGTTTTCAAAAGAATTGAACTTTTCTACTTTCTCTGTTTTAATTGAATATGTTTTCTTTTCCTTATTTGTTATTACTTCTATTTTATTTTCGTTATTTTCTGCTAATCCATAAATAGGAATAATATGTTTAGTATCTTCTTTATAAGTATTTTCTATGAATGATGTATTATCTTGACTGTATATTTTTATGGTTATTTTTGTTTGATATGAAGTTTCGAAAAGAATCATTGCAGATAACGGGGAGTCACCATATGGATTTTTAATAATATTTGGATTTTCTAAAGTATATCCATATGGAGTTAAATATTTTTCTTGATTCTTTTGACTGTCTATTTTTTCTTCTATTTCATCTACTTTTTCGTTAGCACTTACTATTTTGTAGCCTAACATTGTGCATGATATCATAATCATGAGAAATGAAGAAATGATTAAAATTTTTTTCACTATTTCACTACTTCCTCTATAATGATTGTAGGTGTATTATAACATAAATTTATTTTTTTGTATAGAAACGAAAAGTTTTGTCCATAATAAGAATAGAATATTCGCAGATATTCACATGACAGTTCACTTCAATGTGAATTGCTTTTTTTTATATTCTATATTATAATCTTAAGTAGTTTAAGGAGGATAGATATGGATATTTTTTGTAAAATAATTAATGGGGAAATTCCTGGAAAAAAAGTTTTTGAAGATGATACTGTTATGGTGATTATGGATGTTAATCCTGTTAGTAATGGGCATTGTTTGATTATTCCTAAAGTTCATTATCAGGATCTATATGATATGGATATAAAAACTTTGAATCATATTTTAAAAATTGCTCGTGATGTTAGTAAAATACTTATGGAGAAACTTTCTTGTGATGGGATTACTTTAGTTCAGAATAATGGTTCTGTTCAAGAAGTGAAACATTTTCATTTACATCTTATTCCTAAATATGAAGGAAAAGATAAAGTTGATTTATCTGTTGATGATGTTTTCCACAAAATTGTGGAAAAATAAAAAAAGAAGAGGACTTTTATCGTGATAGTGATTCTTCTTTTTTAATATTTTGTAGATGATGCTGAATAGTATTCTACTGATACTTCTTCAGTATATGGAATTGAAGTTATTTTAATATTTTGAGCTGCTTCTATCGAATTTGCTAAATTGTCTGTAGAAAAATTAATTGATTCTAATTCATTAATCATTGAATTTCCTCCTGATGTATTTAATACCATTTTTAAGTCTGATATATAATCTTGTATTTCTAATTTTATTTTTTCTAGTTCACTTATATTTTCATTTAATTTATCCACTAAGTTTGAAATTTCTTGTTGTTTAGCTTGAATTATCTCTTCTTTGATTACTTTAGATATATTTGCCATAAAAATCATCTCCTATTATCCCATAGTGCTTTTTTGTTCGTGACCACCGACTTCTTTTAATTGTTGATATTTTTCATCAATAGCTAATTTTGTATTCATTGTATCTGAACTTACTTGAATATTTGTGGAGTTTTTCTTTAACTCTTCGTTAATATAACATTCTGGGGAATAATATCCTCCCTCTACATATGATTTTGGTCTTACTCTAATATTAACATATCCTCCTTTATTGTTTGATGTTCCATCTTTCACATAGTATTTTCCTTTATTATTTGCAGTATTTCCTTCGATTGTATAAATGTAATTCTTATCACTTCCTATTACAATGCCTGTATGTTGCGCATGACCTTTATAGTTGTAAAATATGTCTCCTCTTTGAGGTTGATAGGTATTATTATTTACTTCTTCTGAAGTGTGCCATAAGGTATTTTTCCCTGATGAACTTACTGCTGCTGCTCCTGTTGAAGTAGCTAAATAAGGAGCCACGATACTAGCATTATTACTTTTATCCATAATGTAACTAACAAATTCTGCACACCAATCATCACTTGGACTAGCACCTTGTCCTTGATATTTTTTTGAGTACCAAGTAGCATATTTTGAAGAATAAGTACTATTAAAAAATTTTGTCCCCAATTCATCTAATGCATAATCAACATAATCTTTTTTCCCATTTTTTGTTCTAAATTTTTGATAAATTTCTTCCTTATTCTTTAAATTTCTTGAAGTTTGATAATTTTTTTCAAGTTCTTGCCAATATGATGTTTTTTTTAAATTATCTAAAAAATCTTTGTAATTTCCATTATAAGTGATTTCTGAATCTGTTCCTCTTAATTGTGATTCAATCATTGATATTGATTCTATAAGAACTTCATTCAAATTATTCAAATCACTAATTTTTTCTTCAAATGTTTCTTGATTGGTTATTAATGATTTTAATTCTGATTGATTAAATTTCCATTCGGTTACATTTATATGTCTTTTCTCTTGATAAGTATGTAAGCAAAACGTATTTTTAGTATTTGTTTCTTCTGTTGTAGAATATGGTTCTTTTACACCAGTTCCTTCAAATTGTTGAACTTCTTCTAATTTTTCTTTTATGGTGGTACAATTATTTTCTATTTCTTGAAATTTTTCTTTCATTTCTTCCGATAATAATTTGAAATCATTAACAATCTCTCCTATAGCATCTGTATTTACGTAATTCATAAATCCTCCTCTTATGTTGAATTTATTATATCATAACCTAAGTTTTTTTCAATATTTATATTAGTAAATTTTGTAAAATAGATTGTAAAAAATAGACTTTTACTATATAATTATTTTTAGAATAGGAGTGGTATTCGTGATTATTTATGTAATTCATCAACAACAATTATTTAGTATGACTTTACCTTTAAACATTAGTGGTAGTTACACTCTAACTGATATTGATAATAATAACAAAGAGAGAAATCTTATTAATATAAGTGAACAAAATGGGAAATGGGTAGCTGTAAGTAATAAACACGTTAAAATTTGGCATGATAAGAAGGCTCTTGATTCTATTGTATTAGAAAGTTATCAATATTTGCTTCTTCAAGTAAAGGGAGAAGAAGGATTTCTTGTCATGTATTCTTGTCCTGTTAATGATAGTTCTTTTATAGGAGTTAAAGTTCCTAAAAATATGGATTTTATTATTGGTAGTGGAGGAGATAATGCAATTAGTTGTAATAATCCTTTGATTGGACATAAACATGCTAAAATTACTTATCAAGATGGTATTTGGAGTATAGAAGATTTGAGTACTCAATATGGTACTTTTGTAAATAATCAATTGATTCGAGGAAGAGTTCCTTTATTTCATGGGGATGTTGTTTTTATACTAGGACTTAAATTAATTGTTTTGGCTAATACTATTTATTTTAATAATCCTTTGGGGAGTGTTATTTATAATAAAAATCTTTTTGATGAATTACCTGTTAGAGAAAAAATACCTCTTGTTACTACTAATGATGAAGATAATG
>JAQXQC010000063.1 GCA_029100965.1 Bacilli bacterium
ATATAAAAAGGGAATTAGTATAGATAAAAATGATATAAAAACGCTCGAAAAGAAACATGTTTATAGAGAAGAAGGTATAGAAAAATGGAGTTTAGTTATAACTCCATAAAAAATTAACATTTATTTTTGAACAATCCCTAACCAAAGAAAAAAATTAAAGATGATACTAAGTCTTCTTTAATTTTTTTTAATCAATCAATCCATTCTTCTTTAAAAAGCCTTTTGCCACATTACTAGGTTTCTGATTCAAAACATCAACATTATAATTTAATTCTCTCATCACTTCATCACTTAAATAAGGAGAAAGTGCTTCTAAAGTAATTTTTACTTCTGGATAGTTTTTAAGAATATTATCATTTACGACAGGTACAGCTTGATAAGGAAGAAAGAAATTCTTATCATCATCTAAAACAACCAAATTAAATTTTTTAATTAAAGCATCTGTAGAAAAAGCATCAACAACATCACTTTCTTTATTCATTAATGCAGTATAACGAGGAGCACCATCAATAGCAATTACTTTTTTAAAGTGAAGAGGATAGGATTTTTTAAGCCCTAAATAACAATCATTTCTTTCCATAAAAGTAAGAGTAGGAGAGAATGTCAATTTACTAGAAATATTCGCTAAATCACTAATACTACGAATATTATATTGATTAGCCAAATCTTTTCTAATCGCTAAAGTATAAGTATTATTAAAATTTAAATCATGTAAAATATTTAAATTGTATTTTTCTTTAAATTTTTCTTTAGAAATACGATAAACTTTATTGGCATCAGAAATAGGTTGATGTTTTAAGAAACTACCATAAATTGTACCAGTATAATCTACATACATATCAATACTATTTTTCTTAATTGCTTCTAATACAATAGAAGAAGAACCCAAAGATAATTTCTGATTCACATGAATATTTGTATTATCTTCCACTAAATATTTTATCATATAAGATAAAATTTCTTGCTCAGTAAAATCCATACTACCAATAGTAATCGTTCTTTCATTCTTTTTATTAATAGTGTAATTGGATAAGAAAAATCCAAGAAAAACAACAATAATCAAACTAAGAATAATTCCTTGAGTAAGCGGTCTTTTCCAAAAAGGTTTCTTTTTTTCTTTTTTAGATTTTTGAGGAGTAACCAAACTTTCAATAATACCAAGGGCATAATCAATAAGTAATGCTAAAATACAAGCGGGAATGGCACCTGCTAAAATCTGTGCATTATTGACTGAACGTATACCAGCATAAACTAAATATCCCAAACCACCAGCTCCCACAAAGGCAGCCAAAGTCATCAAACCAACAGCACTAACCGCCGATATACGAATCCCTGCCATAATAACTGGAAGAGCAAGAGGAATTTGAATTTTAGTAAGTACCTGCCATGGGGTTAAACCAATCCCAGTAGCAGCCTCCAACATCTGCTCATTAATACTCTTAATTCCTGTATAAGTATTTTTAATAATAGGAAGAAGAGAGTAAAGAATAACCATTACAATAGCAGGTAATGATCCAATTCCCAAAAAAGGAATAGCAAACCCAAGTAAAGCCATTGAAGGAATCGCTTGAATTACACTAGCAATTCCTAAAATAGGTTTGGATAATTTTTGTTTATAACTAATCAGAATTCCAATAGGAATCCCAATTAATATAGCAATAAAAATAGATAACCCAGTAAGTTTAATATGCTCTATCAAAAGATTTAATAATTCCTGATAATTAGAAGTAATATAATTAAAGAATTCCATCTTTACCCTCACTTTCTAAAAATTGTTGACTCAAACTAGTAATTAAACTACTCTTAGTAATCAGTCCTTTTAATTTATTTTTACTATCCACAACAGGAACTAACTTAATATTATTTTCTTTCATAATTTTTAACAAATCTACAATATTATCATTAGGACTAGCAGTAATAAAATCATCTTCAATAAAGTCCTTAGCTTTCTTATTTTCATAATTAATATTAAATAAACTATCAGCATAAAGGATACCTTTTAATTTTTGTTCATTATCAATAACAAGTAAAGTATCCGTCTTATTCATCCTCATTTTATTCAAACAATAAAATACTGAAAAGTTCTCTTTGCAACAATTAGGATGTTCCATCATAATATCTTTAACTTTAATTAATTTAGGAGAATCCCAAATTCTCTTTTCTCCAACAAAATTCCTTACAAACTCATTAACCGGCTGTTTCAGTATTTTTTCAGGTCGATCATATTGTACTACTTTTCCTTGTTCCATAATAGCAATCTTATCAGCAAGTTTAATTGCCTCATCCATATCATGGGTTACAAAAATAATTATTTTTTTCAACTTATCTTGTAAACGAATAACCTCATCTTGAAGAGAAGATCTAGTAATCGGATCAAGTGCACTAAAAGGCTCGTCCATAAGTATAATATCAGGATCAGTTGCAAATGCACGAGCAATTCCCACTCTTTGTTGTTGTCCTCCAGATAATTCAGAAGGATAACTATCCAATAACTCTTCAGAAAGACCAACCATTTTCATT
The DNA here is from genome assembly GCA_029100965.1 of Bacilli bacterium. Classification (GTDB taxonomy): domain Bacteria; phylum Bacillota_I; class Bacilli_A; order RF39; family UBA660; genus RUG11198. Next base: position 2,521 of record JAQXQC010000063.1, read on the forward strand.
AATTCAATCGTCTTTTCTTGAATCATTTTTTTCTCTTTTTTTTCTAACTTAGAAATAAGTTCAATATTTTGACGAATAGTTAAATGGGGAAACAATCCAGTTTGTTGAATAACATAACCAATACTTCTTCTTAACTTAATAGGATTTGTCTTTTTAATATCTTTCCCATTAATCAAAATTTTCCCTTTAGTTGGTTCAATAAGTCGATTAATCATTTTTAGAGTAGTAGTTTTCCCACAACCACTTTCTCCAATTAACACAACAATAGAATTATTTTCTATCACGAGATTAATATTTTCTAAAATTTTTTTCTCTTTATAAGATTTAGATACATTTTGAAATTCAATCATCTTACACCTCTATTTCCTATCTTCTTATTTATTATACACCACAAAAAATGATATGTTTAATTTATAAATAAAATAAGAATAAAATTTTACAATTTATTAAAAGAAGTGTCAATTAGAGGAAAAACATTTTAATAAATTTCATTATTTGCTACAATTAATTCAAATAATAGAGGAGGATGGATATCATGAAAAATGAAAAATGTCCAAAATGTGGTTTTGGATTAGTAGACAATAACTATTGTGTTCGTTGTGGATATATTAAAAATATTACTATAGAAAAAATGGAAAAATATCAGGAACCAACAAAAGAAATAGAACTTTATTTAAAAGAAGATTATTTAAAAATATTACATCAAGAAAATATATTAAAAATACTTATTCTTGGACCATTTTATTTAGGATATTTAAATTTCCCAATATTAGGAACAGTTCTAGAATTAATAGAATTAATTATTTTATATTTAGGATTTTCTATCAATAATTACTTATGGGAAGGAGGATTACCACCCCTAATCTTTTCCCTAATAAATTTTATTATAATTCGTATTTTAGAAGCTACTTTTTTTGATTTAATGATACTAAAACTTATTAACAAAAAAATAGATAAATTAAAAAAATCAAATAAAAAAGAAATATTTTATCAACATAAAGGACATTCTATCTTGAAATTATTTATTTCTATTTTATTAACCATTCTCCTTCTTATAATTTGGGTTATTATCTATAGAATAATTCGAGGGAACGATTAATAAAATTCTATTTTAATAGGAAAAGATAATTTTAAGTATTTTTCTTGACAGATATACCCCCTATCCCTATAATAGTGCTTGGTGATGAATTTGAAAACTAATCAAAAAATAACAAAAAGAAATGAAGAAGAAAAGCAAAAATTAATTCGTAGATTAAATATCATATCAGGACAAGTCAATGGATTACAGCAAATGGTTACAGATGACAGATATTGTGCAGACATTTTAATGCAAATTTCTTCAACGACTAATGCCCTAAAAAGTCTTGGCAATGAAATTCTAAAAAATCATATGAAAAGTTGCATGGTAGAGGATATCCAAAAAGGAAACCTAGAAGTAATAGAAGAAATTCTAGATTTAGTAAATAAATTGAAATAGGGGAGATGCTAAAATGAAAAAAATAGTCTTATCAATAGAAGGAATGAGTTGTAGTGCTTGTTCCATAGGATTAGAAAAATACTTAAAAAAGCAAAAAGGCATAATTGATGCTTCCGTTAATTTAGTAATGGCAGAAGCCTTAATTACCTATGAGGATAATTTGAATGAAGAAGATTTAGCAGAAATGATTAAAAAAGCTGGATTTAAAAGTTTAGGAAATAGAGATCTTCTTTCTAAAAAAGAAGAAACTAGTGGAAAAGGAAAATTAATCTTTTTCACCATATTAACAATTCTTGTTCTCTATATTTCTATGTCACATATGGTATCATTTCCTCAAATACCTTACCTAAATATGATGAAGTATTCCAAAAATTATTCAATTATTTTATTTTTATTATCCATTCCCTATCTTATCTATGGAATAGATATTTTAAAAGGGGGAATAAAGAACTTATTACATCAAACACCCAATATGGATACATTAGTAACAATAGGGGTATCAGCCAGTTTTCTTTATAGTATTTATAATACAGTAACCATTTTTTTAGGAAAAAACATGAACGTAGAAAATCTCTACTACGAATCTGTATGTACAGTAATTTATTTTATTAAATTAGGAAGATATATTGACCAAAAAAGTAAAAAGAAAACCAAAAGTGCAATTGAAGACCTAGTACAAATTACCCCAACAAAAGCCTATCGAAAAGAAAAAAATGAGATAAAAGAAATTACTATTGATGAAGTAAAGGTAGGAGATATTTTAGTTTGTCAATCGGGAATGAAAGCATCCGTAGATGGAATCATTACCGAAGGAGAAGCTTATTTTGATGAATCCTTCTTAACAGGAGAATCAAAACCCATAAAAAAGAAAAAAGGCGATTCTATTATGGCAGGTAGTTTAAATATAGATGGAGAAATCTCCTACAAAGCAAAAAAAATAGGAAAAGATTCCACAATATCAGAAATGGTTCATTTAGTAATAGAAGCAACAAATAGCAAAGCACCCATTGCTCTTGTTGCAGATAAAGTAAGCAGCATATTTGTTCCTATTGTAATACTTATTGCCATATTAACCTTTATTCTTTACTTAGGATTAGAAAAAAATTTAGCCATTGCACTAATTCATTTTGTAACAGTACTAGTTGTGGCATGCCCTTGTGCATTAGGCTTAGCAACACCTCTAGCCATTGTTATTTCTGAAGGATTATGTGCCAAACAAGGTATCTTAGTCAAATCTAGTGAAGTATTAGAAAATGTAAGTAAAGTACAAAGTGTTGTATTTGATAAAACAGGAACCCTAACATATGGAAAATTAAAAATAGATAAGTTTTACAATGAAAGTACTTATTCAGATCAAGACTTTCTAGAAATCATCTCCGCATTAGAAAAATCTTCCTCACATCCAATAAGTTCAGCTTTCCAACACTATCATTCTAAAAAATATCTAGTAAAAAACTATCAAAATATTGCTGGAATAGGTTTCTCAGCAAAAATAAATAAAAATGAATATGCCATCGGAAATAGAAAAATATTACAAAAATATAATTTAAGAAATTCTTTAAACAGAAAAGAAGAAGAATTAGCTAAAGAAGGAAATAGCATTATCTATATTATAGAAAATAACAAAATTATCGGATTAATTGGGGTAAAAGACATCCTTAGAGAAAGTTCCAAAGAAGTAATTTCTATTTTAAAACAAATGAATAAAAAAGTCATAATGCTAACAGGTGACAACCAACTAACAGCAAACGTCATCGCCAGTTTTCTAGATGTTGATGAAGTTGTAGCCAATGTCATGCCAAAAGAAAAAGAAAACTACATCAAAAATCTAAAAAAAGCAGGAAAAGTAATGATGATAGGAGATGGCATCAACGACGCACCAAGCCTAGTTAGTGCAGATATTGGGGTATCTATTTCTAGCGCAACAGATATCGCAAGTTCTGCAGCCAACGTTATTTTAATGAACGATAACTTGCTAAATATCATAAATTTATTTATAATAAGTAAGAAAACAATTTCTAATATTAAACAAAATTTATTTTGGGCATTTTTATATAATATCTGTATGATTCCTCTTGCTATTGGAATCTTTCCCATTAAAATGAATCCCATGATTGGATCATTTGCTATGACATTAAGTAGTCTAAGTGTCGTATTAAATGCCTTACGTTTAAAAAGAATTACATTAAAATCTCACTAATAAAGGAGGAAAATCATGATATATTTAGATTATGCAGCAGCAACTCCCGTTGATAAAGAAGTCTTATCACGTTATATCGAAGTAACCAACAAATATTTTGCAAACCCTAACTCATCTCATCAATTAGGACAAGAAGCTAACAATATCATTCAAGAAGCAACAAAAAAAATAGCTTCCTCTTTAAAAATTGATCCAGACGAAATTATTTATACCAGTGGAGCAAGTGAATCAAATAATCTTGCCATCAAAGGAACTGCAGAAAGATACAAGAATTTTGGAAGACATATCCTAATCAGTAGTTTAGAACACAATTCTATCGTATCATCAGCAACAAGACTACAAGAACAAGGCTTTGAAGTAGAACTTCTTCCCATTAACCAAGAAGGATTAATTGATTTAAATATTTTAAAAAACAAAATAAGAGAAGATACCATCTTAGTAAGTATTTGTACAGTAGATAGTGAAATTGGATTAAAGCAACCAATAGAAGAAATAGGGAAAATTTTAAAAAATTACCCCAACTGTCACTTCCATACTGATGCCACACAAGCAATGGGAAAAATCCCTCTTGATTTACAAAATATTGATCTTCTTACTTTTGCTCCCCATAAGTTTTATGGACTAACAGGAATAGGTGTCTTAATCAAAAAGAAAAATACCAGTCTTCGTCCTCAAATAGATGGAGGAAAATCCTCAACAGTTTATCGTAGTGGAACACCAGAAACCGCCAATATTGCAGCCTTAGAAACAGCCTTATCAATAAGTTTAGCTACAAGGCAAGAAAGATATAAAATAGTTGAAGAATTATATAACAGCTTAAAAGAAAAACTTCTTACTTATCCTAAAGTAACCATCAATAATACAAAAAATTCTATTCCCTATACATTAAATTTCAGTATCAAAGGAGTAAAAGCAATAGAAGTACAGCAACAATTAGAAAAAAATAAAATATATGTTTCCACCAAAACTTCTTGTTGTCCTATAGCAACTCCGTCAAAATTAGTTTATGCTCTAACAAAAGATAAGAATAAAGCTTCTTCCTCAATTAGAGTAAGCCTATCTCATTTAACCACAAAAAAAGAAATCGAAATCTTTATCAGTATTTTTGATAAAATTTATAAGGAGAATGAAGAAAATGGAAAAATATAAAGAAATTGAACGAAGTATCATCAAGAAATATCGGAAAGAAATTTGGAGTCGCTTTGTAAAAGCCGTCATTGAATATCAACTAATAGAAGAGGGAGATAATATCATGGTCTGTATTTCAGGGGGAAAAGATTCCTTTCTCCTTGCGAAATGTATTCAAGAACTACAACGCCATGGAAAATATCACTTTGATGCCCATTATGTAGTCATGGATCCAGGATATAATGAATATAACCGTGATTTTATTTTTGATAATGCCAAAATACTAGATGTCCCAATCGAAATGTTTGATTCCAATATTTTTGATGTTGTTAGCGAAGTAGACAATAAAAGTGCTTGTTACTTATGTGCAAAAATGCGTAGAGGATGTTTATATAATAAAGCCAAAGAATTAGGATGTAACAAAATTGCTTTAGGCCATCATTTTGACGATGTAATCGAAACAACCCTTCTTTCTATATTATATGGATCAGAAATCAAAACAATGATGCCAAAACTCCACAGCGATAATTTTGAAGGATTAGAACTAATCCGCCCATTATATTTAGTGAAAGAGTCCTCAATTATTTCCTGGAGAAATACAAATGACTTAACTTTTATTAATTGTGCTTGTCGATTTACAGAAGGATGTTCTTTAATTAATGATGGAACAAGTAAGCGAAAAGAAGTCAAGGAACTAATTAAAAATTTAAGAAAAATTAATCCTAATGTTGACCATAATATTTTTAAAAGTTTAGATAACGTAAATTTAAACTGCATATTAGGAACCAAAAAAGATGGTATATACCATAGTTTCCTAGAAGGTTATGATGACAGAAAAAAAGGTATCAAAAATTAAGTTCGATTTTGAACGGAAAAAAGATATCTTTTTTATTTATATAAAATACTGAAATAGAGTTTTTCTATCATATTATATAAACATATAGATATAAATAAAGTTAAGTAATAGACGAGAATAAATAAAAGGGGAAAGGTAATTTAAGTATTATTTTTGCAAATAATCCAATATAAATGAAAAGATAAAAAAGGCAAATAAAATTACAATATCATGAGTAATCATCCCGTTTGTAAAAAAAATGAAAAAAAACGCAAAAAACGATTGACAGTTTTACTTTATTCTGATAAAGTATTAATTGTCCTTTTGAAAGAGGCAAAAAAATTAAATAAAGCCTTAATTTAATTGGATTTGCGAAAGATTATAGCAAAGCAAAAAAACTTAAAAAAAGTAAAATTTACTATTGACTTTGATTTAAAACTTTGTTATAGTATATGTTGTCTTTGAAAAAAAGATTGATGTTCTTTGAAAACTGAGCAAAACGTCGATTTTGAGTAGCAGGTTAAAAATAACTCAAAAAATATT
>JAQXQC010000064.1 GCA_029100965.1 Bacilli bacterium
ATTTATTATTATATAAGTATTCTTTTTTTATATAACCAATAGCAATATCAATCTCTTTTAATTCATCCCTAGAAATACAACTCGGTTTAATTTCTTCTCCCTTATATACTTGCATTTTCTTAGAGCCAAAATCTCTAATATAAGGAATATTAGAAGCAAAATGCTTAGTTTCCATATTCATTTGAATATAACCTAAATCAGGCGTTAATGTCATAAAGTAGGCTTTTCCATCCTCATCATAAACGGCTAAAAACCAATGATTAATTAAAAATTCCCTACTATCATAGATAGTTGCTAAAGAAGTATTCGTTTCAATTAATTTTGAACGAATTCCTAATCTATCATAAGCCATCTTTAAAATAGAAGAAGCTGATTTACAAATTACTGCAAGACCACGTCCTTTATCACTATTATAAATATCAATAATTTCTTGATTAGATAAATTAGCACTTCCTAACTTACCATCTACTGATAAAAAGAAATCAGTATCTCTTATTAACTCTTTTCCTACTGCTAAGTAAACATATCTAATCTTATAAAGAACAGGCCATTCATCTTTTACATTTGAAACTATCTCATCAATTAAAATATTTATATCCTTTTTCATTTAAGTCCATACCTTTCTATAAAAAAATTAGAGAATACTCCCTAAAATTCCATAAGATAAAATACTCATAATTACTGCTGCCATAAGAACACCAATCAAAATAAAGAGAAAAGACTTCTTTTTGTTCATTCCAAGCATAACAGCAAGTAAAGAGCCGGTCCAAGCACCAGTACCAGGTAAAGGAATACCAACAAATAAAGCAAGACCTAAATAGCCATATTTATCAATTTGTTCTCTTTTATTATCTACCTTTTTCTCTAACCAAACAACTACTTTTTTCGTAACTTTCCATTTTTCAAATAAATCTAATATCTTTTCTAAAAATAGAAGTACAAAAGGAATAGGTAATACATTACCAATTACACAAATCATTGCAGCCTTTATATATTCTACATGAAGAAGAGACGCAGCCAAAAGTCCTCCTCGAAGTTCCAAAATAGGCATTAAAGAAATAATAAAAATAACAACTTCCTTAGCAGCCCCTCCAAATAATCCTATAAAAAAATTAACTAAACTTTCCACATCATCACTCATTTCTATTTATTAAAATTATATATATTTTACATAAAAATGTCAATTCTAAAGAAGATAATTAACTATTTATTAAAAATTCTATATAAGTATTATTTTTGTGATAAAATACTTATATAGAAGGAAGTGTTATAATGAAAATTAAAGACGTAAAAGGAAGAGAAATATTAGACTCTAGAGGAAATCCTACAGTTGAAGTAGATGTAATTCTAGAAGATGGAACAATGGGAAGAGCAGCTGTTCCAAGTGGAGCATCAACTGGAGAAAGAGAAGCCTTAGAATTAAGAGATGGTGGAACAAGATATATGGGAAAAGGTGTTGAAAAAGCTGTTGCCAATGTCAATGGACCATTAAGAGATTTAGTAATAGGACTAGATGCTAAAGATCAAAAAGCATTAGATTATGCAATGATAGAAGCAGATGGTACAGAAACAAAATCTAAATATGGAGCAAATGCTATTCTAGGAATTTCTATGGCCGCAATGAAAGCAAGTGCTAAAGAAGCTGGATTACCTTTATATAAATATATAGGAGAAGGAAAAACTTTGCCTAGACCAATGATGAATATTATCAATGGAGGAGCTCATGCAGACAATAAATTAGATTTCCAAGAATTCATGATTATTCCTAATCGTGATACAATCAAAGAAAGAGTACGTGTAGGTTCCGAAGTATTCCACAATTTAAAGAAAGTATTAAATGAAAAAGGATTAGCTACTGGAGTAGGAGATGAAGGAGGATTTGCTCCTAATTTAGAATCTAACACAGAAGGATTCGAATTAATCATGGAAGCGATCAAAAGAGCAGGATATGTTCCTGGAGAAGATGTTAACATTGCAATAGATGTAGCAGCTAGTGAATTCTATCAAGATGGAAAATATAATTTGAAAGGAGAAGGAAGAAGCCTTACTACTGACGAATTAATTGATTTTTATGAAGAATTAGTAAATAAATATCCAATTATCTCTATTGAAGATCCAGTGGATGAAAACGATTGGGAAGGATTTACCAAAGTAACAGAACGCTTAGGAGATAAAATTCAATTAGTCGGAGACGATTTATTTGTAACCAACAAAAAATGTTTACAAATGGGAATTGATAAACATGCAGGTAATGCTATTCTTTTAAAAGTAAATCAAATTGGTACAATAACTGAAACTCTAGAAACAATAAAACTTGCAAGAGAAAATGGATACAAAACAATTATTTCCCACAGAAGTGGAGAAACAGAAGATACAACAATTGCTGATTTAGCAGTAGGACTAGATTTAGGACAAATTAAAACTGGATCAATGTCAAGGACAGATAGAATTTGTAAATACAACCAATTAATGAGAATAGAAGAAGAAATAAATAATGAAAATTAATATGAAAGCGTATGGCTTATCCTTACGCTTTTCTTAAATTAAGGAGGATAAAATGCTCGAAACGTTTTTTACTGATGAAGATATTAAAGATATTTATGATGAATTAGTAATATATTCTATTAAAAAGTATGAAGAAAATAAAAATATGATAGAGAGTCTAGATAAAGAATCACAAAAGAAATTTCAAAAACAATATAAAATCGCCCTATTGGCAATGAAAGAAAGAGAAATTAATCCGGAAACTTTAAAAAATAGAAACATACAAACATTAAAAGCAAGTCTAGATAATTATCAACAAATTTATCATACAATATTAAAATTAAATCAGCCAACAACCAATGAAATTGCCTTACAAATGAAAGAAATCTTATTAAGTACTTTATCAATTCCTAAAAATGAATCAGAAAAAGCATCTCTTCTCTTTGATTTCACTACTAATTATTTTAAGTATTCATATGACTGCTATAAATATTGTAACCAAATTCCCTTTGTATCAGAATATGACTTTGATTTTAAAGATAATATTCCCATCGACTCTAACTATAATAGCATTCTTTTAATGGGACAAGGATTATGTACAGATATTGCCAACTTTATCGCTATAACAGGAAGAAATTTAGGATTAAATATTGAAGTAATATCAGCAAATCATAATGATAATTTTCATGCGTTAAACAAAATAACATTTTCCAATGGAGAAGTTTCTTTAATAGATGCTACTGCCTTCATTAAAGATAAAGTACCAAAATCTTCTTGCTTTTTAGTATCAGAAGCAAAATTAAACCAGCAAAATAATTATTCTTTTACTGAAGAATTACCATCAACAATAACATTGCAAGAACCAATTCTTGATACAACAGAAAAAGCAAAAATATTATCAAAGGAAATCAAAAAAAACTATCCAGGTTCAAATGATATAAATAGAAAAAGGAATTATTAAGTACTTTATCATGAAAAACGAATTAGCAAAATTAAGTATATGGTATCAAAAAAATAAAAGAGATCTTCCTTGGAGGAAAGACAACAATCCTTATCATATTTGGATATCAGAAATCATGCTTCAACAAACAAGAATAGAAGCTGTCATTCCTTACTATGAAAGATTTATCACATTCTTACCAACAATTCATGATTTAGCTACCATTGATGAAGAAAAATTATTAAAGTTATGGGAAGGATTAGGTTATTATTCTAGGGCTAAAAACCTCAAAAAAACTGCCCAAATTATTGAACAAGAATATCAAGGAAAGTTTCCCACAGAATATGTGGAAATCCTAAAACTTCCTGGAATTGGAGAGTATACAGCAAGTGCTATTTCCTCTATTTGTTTCAATCAAAAAGAAGTAACTATTGATGGTAATGTTCTAAGAGTATTTACAAGATTTTTCAATGATAAAAGGAACATAGATGAACCAAAAGTAAAAAAAGAAATTCGGCACTATTTAATGCAAGTGATACCCATAGATGCTGGAGATTTTAATCAAGGGATGATGGAATTGGGAGAAACAATCTGTTTACCAAAAGGAACTCCAAAATGTTTACAATGCCCATTAAACAAAGATTGTTTATCTTATAAAAAAAATACTTATTTATCACTTCCTGTGAAGAAAAAGAAAAGTACAAAAAAAGAAGAATTTTATACTGTACTTCTTTATCAGTACCAAAATAAATATGCTTTATATCAAAGAAAAGAAGAAAGTCTTCTTCAAAATTTATGGTCTTTCCCTCAATTAGAAGGAAACGTTTCCAAAAAAGAAATTGTTTCTTATCTAGAAAAAAATTCAATTTCTTATAAGAATATTCAAAAAGATATAAATTATACTCATATTTTTACACATAAAAAATGGCAAATGAAGTCTTATAAAATTATCTTAAAAACCATCAAAAATCTACCTTATCAATTTTATACTTTAAAAGAGATTGAAACTACCTATGCTTTAGCTTCAGCATATAAACCGTTTTTTCAATCACTAAAAGAAACCGATATGCATTAATCTGTATATCGGTTTACTGTATCCAAAATAATTTGATAATTGTCAATTAATCTTTGATTATCAGGTTCCATATCAACAGCCATCTTAGAATAAAAGAGTGCTTTTTCAAAATCTTCTATTTCAAAAAATCCTATAGAAAGTAAATCATAAATCGTATAATCCCAACTAAATACTTCATTAATATAAGTATCCTTCTTTTCTTTTATCCTAAGTGCTTGATGACAATACTTAATCATATTTCCATAATCATGAAGTTCATAGTAAAGTAATGCTAATTCCACATAAGCATCTCTTAAATAAGGTGCTTCTTTAATTGCCTTTTCATACCACATTTTAGCTTCATCATATCTTTTTAAGAATTTATAACTTCTTCCAATAAATCGCATAGAAGCACATCTTTCATCTTTCCAGGTAGCTTTTTTCATTGATAAATGATGAATTAAAGTATCAATACATTCTTGATATTTACCATAATACATATATTCTCTTCCGAGATAATGCATATTTCTATCATCAGAACTATCTTCTTTAACGGATAATTCTAACAAAGGAAGATAACTACTTCTACTTTTAGAAACATCTGGATAATGATTTAAAGTAATATCATCAGTATATTTTATTTTTTCTTCATCGTTTCCTAAATAAGATAAAACTTCATGAACAGGATGAGTCCATTGATAATGAAACCTATCATGAATGTTTCCTAAGTAAAAACTAACTTTAGGAACATCATTTTTATCTAAACTCCAATTATATCGATAAAAAAGACAATTTAATTCTTTTTCCCAATTTTTCTCTAAATTTTCCCGCCAGCCAGGTAATAATATTTCATCTAAATCAGTACAAACACAAATATCAGCATCTTTATCTACCATATTTAAAGAAATATTTCTAGCAACATCAAACCTCCATGGTTTGATAATTTTTTTCTTTACAACAACGCCTAATTCTTTCAGTAAAGAAACAGAATTATCTTCTGATCCAGTATCTAATACAAATATTTTATCAGCCTCTTTCATTGAATTTACCCATTTAGTAACAAACTTTTCCTCATTTTTACAAATAGCATAAACGCATACTTTATATTTGTTCATCTAAATTAACCTGTAGGCCCAGTAGGTCCCTGAGGAATAGTTAAATTTAAAATGAAATTTGGTTCTGTTCCTGTTATTGTAGCAGCAGCCTGTGTACCGGGATTTCCTGTTGTTACTGTTCCAATTGTCAAATTTGGTGTAGCACCTGCAGTTCCTTGAGGACCAGCAATTCCCTGAGGTCCAGTAGGTCCGGTTGGACCAGTAGCCACATATAAAGTTTTCTTGAAATATATTATAAAAAATTCCAAATAATTTTAATATTACGACTATTCGTTATTAAATCATATTTCCCTATAATAATCTTATCGATAAAATTATCTACAATAAAACTATTTAAAGTATTGATTTCTTTATATTTATTAAATAATAAATATCTATTTTTTCTCTCATTTTTTTCTTTATAAATACTTTTCAAATTTCTTTCAATAATTTTTAATCTTTGTTCCAATCGTTTCATTTCTACCTCATCTTCTTCTTTTAAATAAAAGTATTGTTTTTTATTTAGAATACCATTTTTAAAATCCAAATATAAATTTTTAAAATACCCTTTTTTATTATCTAACTCAAAACTAATCTCTTTCTTTTCTTTAAGTAAAACTTTAATTTTTTCTTGAAATAAATTATTTTCAACAAAAGAATTATCATATTTAATCTGTTTATTTATAGAATAATATTTATCTAATAAAATATTAAACTTTTGTAAAATATATTCATGTAAAAACCTTTCATTAATCCATTTTTTATTATCACAATTAGACCAACTAGTTAACTTATCTTTACAACATAAATATCCCATACCATCTATGTTCTTTCCACATTTATAAAATATTTTTTGACAGCATTGACAGTAAACTTTATTAGATAATAAATGAACTTTTCCACCTTTACAACATCTTTTATTATGAGATAATTTTATTTGAACTGCATTCCATAACCTTAAATTAATAATAGCCTCATGAGTATTTTCTACTCTTATTTGATTATCACTATTATTATAAATAAGAGTATGATTTTTATAACTGACAGTAGTAGTCTTAAACTGTACCAAATTTCCAATATATACCTCATCAAATAATATTTTTCTAATAGTAGTAGCACTCCAATTGTATTTATTTCTAACTTTAATATGATAATTTAAATGAGTATTATAATAATCAGCATAAGCAAATATATAATAATAATATTTTAAATGATTCCTATTCTCTTTTAATGTAATTTCAAAACTATAAAAAATATTATGCATTCTATCTAAGTCCATTATATAAGTAGCAATACAAGTAACATCTTTAGGCAGTGTATCATTTAATTTAAATTCCTTCCAACAGTCATCATTATTAAAATTTGGTTTATTTTTAAATAAATATTTACCATTATCAATAATAATATCTAACTTATTTAAATCCTTTATTGAATAATAAATTTTAATTTTACTATTTTTCTTTTTTAAAAGTCTTATATTAAAAGTATTATTAAATAATAACGCATTAGAAATAACTTCAATAGTAGTTATATTTTTTAATATTTTCTTCTGATTATTTGTATAATTAATATCAATAACATAAGTACCTGCTTTACTAATATAATTAACATAATCTTTTCTTTTTATAGGAATTTTAATTTTACTCCCATTAAATATCTTATACTCTAAAGGACTTAAGATATTATCTCTAGATAATCTATTAGCAATTTTATCCATTCCATATCCCATATTATATTCTTCAAATATCCTAATTATATTTAAAGATGCTATCGGATCAATCAATAAATGATTTTTATTTTCCCTATCTTTTATATAACCATAAGGGGCAAAACTTCCCGTAAATTGCCCTTTTGCTCTTTTTGATTTTAAAGTTTCCCTAATATTTTTAGAAGTATCTTCAAGAAGCCATTCATCTTTCATCGCAATAATCTGACTTGTCTTCTTAGTTTCATCTTTAGTATTATCAATTTTTTCAATATAAGTAACAAATCTAACATTCCATTGCCTGAACTTATTATGAACATATTCATTCACCAGTTCAATATCACGAGCAAATCTAGCCTGTGTTTTTACTAAAACAATATCAACATTCCCTTCTTTACATTCATTAATCATTTTATTAAAATTAGGTCTTTCTCGATCAGAACCAGAATAATCTTCATCATCAAAAACCCCAACAATATTCCACCCATTTTCTAACGCATAAGTTCTAAGTATTATCTCTTGATTTTTAATACTTTGAGATTTCTCAGATGGACTTAATTTATACAAATCTTCTTTAGATAATCGTAAATATAAAACTACCCTTAATCTTTTTTTACTATTTTTCGTATTTACATTCATTTTTTTACTCATCATCCTCTAAAGCATTATAATCCTCTATTTTCAAAATTATAGAATACATCTTTTGATTAAATAATTCTCTTATTTTTTCTTCAGATAAATTATTTGAAGAAAAAATAAACTCTTCTGAATAAATATAACAAATATCTTTTTTAGACATTAATTACTTATCTCCTTTACCATAATTAATAGTATTAAAAATAAAAGAAAAAATACCACAAATAAAATAATATTAAAAACAAATCTCTATAAGTATTTTCAAAAGATGAAAAAAATCTCTTTTTTTGTTATAATTTTATCAATTATTCTTTTAAGATTAATTTAAGAATACTGATTTATATTAAACAAAGGTGATAAAGATGAAAATATTAATTATTGAAGATGAATATAACTTAGCAAATGCTATTTCAAGTGTTTTAAAAGAAGAAAAATATTTTGTTGAAATAAATACTGATGGAGAAGAAGGACTAAATAATGCATTATCTGGAATTTATGATTTAATTATTTTAGATGTTATGTTACCTCATGTAAATGGCTTTGAAATTTTAAAAAAAATAAGAATAGAAAAAATTGATACCAAAGTAATAATGCTAACTGCAAAAGCAAATATCGATGATAAAATGCAAGGCTTTAGCTATGGAGCAGATGATTACTTAATCAAACCTTTTTACATGGAAGAATTATTAGCAAGAGTAAATTTACAATTAAGAAAAAAAACTAATCTAGACAATTCAAACAAATTAGAAGTAGGAGATATTACATTAGATATCTCTAAAATGGAATTAAGCAGTTTAAAAACAAATGAAAGTATCAATGTAATAGGAAAAGAATTCCAATTATTAGAACTATTTATGCATCACAAAAATCAAGTATTAGAAAAAGAACAAATATTTATTAAAATATGGGGCTACGACTCAGAAAGTGATATGAATACATTAGAAGCACACATTTCTTTTCTTCGTAAAAAATTAAAATTACTAGAATCTAAAATTAACATTAAAAGTATTAGAAATATTGGCTATAAATTTGAGGTACCAGAAAAATGAAAAAACTAAAAATGAAAGTATTTTCTACTATCTTCATCATATTAACAATTTTCGTCATTTTTGTATTAGGAATAAATCAATATCAAAACTATAATATGCAACAAAAATCTATTCATAATGTTTTAAATAAATTACCAAATAGTCTAGAAGATAAAAATCCTCCTCCTAAAGAAGGATATACAACTTTTAAAGTAATATGGAAAAATTCCAAATAAAAAAAGATAGGATTAGTCATCATTTGATTTTCCTATCTTCTTTATTTCATCAACAGAAACATTAGCAATTTTAGCAATCTCCTTTAATTGATTGATTACTTTTTTTGTTAATATTTGATTTGATTTTTTCTTTATAATTAATAGATAATTTATAGATATAAATATTCTTTGCATTATTTATTACAAATTGAAAATAATTTAGTGCTTTTTTATTATTATTTACCTTATAATAATAAACACCTAATAAAAAATTTAAATTTGCATAAAGAAGAAGATTATCTTGTCCTTGTTTTTTTATCTCATTCAATAACCATTCTTCAATACCATTGAATTCATCATGATATAAAGCATAAAATTTTCTTATAAATTCTAAACGTTTACTATTTTTTGCCATGTCAATATTAGCAAACTTTTTCTCTGCTAAATCCAAATGATTATTTAAAAGATAAAAATAAACCAAATCAATATTTAAATTTAATATAGTATTTTTATCTAATAAATTTATATTAATCAATTCTAATTTTTTTAAATAATCATCATTTAAATCTAAAATACACTTTTTTGAATAAAATATATATTTTAAACTTTCTTTTCTTTTTAAATTACTACAATTTGTAAGTTCAAAAGAAAGTTGATCGAACAAAGGAGCAGCATTCAAAGTTTTACAAAAAAGTTTATTATATCTTATTATAGGAGAATTAATCCAAATTTTAAGAAAAATACTTGAAAGAAAAAAGGGAATAAAAAGAAAAATATCCATGAAACTATAATGAATAAATTGATCTAAAATTAGTAGTACAAACCCATAATAACAATAAATACAAACATTATAATATTTTAGAAAAATCTTTCTCATTTTTTACCAACTCTCTTTACATTGATTAATTAAATTATAACATATTATTTTATATTTATATACCCTAGAAATTTTATTGATTTCAAACCAAAAAATATTTTTAAAGTTTAATTCTAATGAAGTATTTTTCATAAAAAATATCAATTTCAGTTTGATTTCAGTTTCTTTGTTTATGATGAATTTGTTTAAAAAAACAAGAAAAGAGGAATGATAGATGTATATTTTAAATATGATCAATATCAGAGAAAGAAAATATGAAATTGGAGTTTTAAGAACAATAGGAATGAGTAAAGTAAAATTAACAATGCAATTTATTTCAGAATTAATGATTGTTACTTTAATTGCCTTATTATTAGGACTAGGAATAGGAGCAATCAGTGCCAAAGAAGTAAGCAATTCTCTATTACAAAGAGAAATTACCCGTACAAATAAAAGTGAAAAAGAAGTACAAGAAAACTTTGGAGGAAAAATGCCAGATGGAGATAAGAATAGTTCTAAATCACAATCTAACTTTTCTAAGAATGGTCCTAATATTTCAGCATACCAATCTATTGATGCCGTCGTTGATATAAAAGTAATTTTAGAACTCTTAGCAATTAGTTTAGGATTAGTTTTAGTAAGCAGTCTAGCATCAATGATTAGTATTCAACATTTTTCTCCATTAACAATATTGAAAGAGAGGTCCTAAATGAAGAAGAGAGAACAAACAAAAGAAAAGAACAACATAAGTATTATCCCTTCAAAAAAAGAAAATAAAGTATTATTAAAAAAAGAAAATGCAAGTTATCGCTACAAAGATGCAAAAAAAGATGAATATGCCATAAAAAATATTAACTATGAATTTGAACAAGGAAAAACTTATGCAATAAAAGGAAGAAGTGGATCAGGAAAAACAACACTTTTATCACTAATCAGTGGATTAGAAAGATGTAGTGAAGGCCGAATTATTTTTAATCATAAAGATTTAAACCAGATAAATTTAGATACCTATAGAAATCATGAAATTGGTATATTTTTCCAAAGTTATAATCTACTTCCCTTTATGAGTACAATAGAAAACATTATTCTTTCTATGGATATCAGTGGCATAAAAATAGAAGATAAAAAGAAAAGAGCCCTAGAATTAATGAAACAAGTAGGACTAAAAGAAAGTTATGCTACAAGAAAAATATTAAAACTATCAGGAGGAGAACAACAAAGAGTAGCTATCGCTAGAAGTTTATCTTACTGTCCAAAAATGATTATCACCGATGAACCAACAGGCAACCTAGATAAAGAAACTGAAAAAAAATATTAGATATCTTTAAAAAACTAGCTCATGAAGAAAATAAGTGTATCATTATTGTAACACACTCTAAAGAAGTATGTGAAATGGTAGATGAAGTATATGAATTAAAGAAGGGAAAGTAAACTTAGTGATTTGCTTTTTTTGAATTAAAATACTTATTTGGAATAAATTTTATGTTTGAAAAAAGTGTTAAATAAAATGTTGTTTTTTCAATTGACTGAAAAAACTTTACTAAATTATTTAAATTGTATATAATGATAATGAGGTGAGGCAGATGATAGAAAGAAAAGAGTACATGAATTTTTTGCTAAAGTTAAAAGATAAGCATATTATAAAAGTCGTAACAGGAATAAGAAGATGCGGGAAATCAACATTATTTGAACTGTATAAAGATTATCTTTTAAAAAACGGTGTTAAGAAGGAACAAATTATTAGTCTGAATTTTGAAAATCCTAATGATATGAAATTTAATGACTGGAAAGAATTGTTCGTATCAATTGAGAGTCGTTTACTTGAAAATAAGATGAATTACATCTTCTTAGATGAAGTCCAAATTTTGAAAAATTTTGAGAAAGCAGTAGATGGGTTATATATTAAAGAAAATGTCGATATTTATATTACGGGTTCAAACTCTTATATGTTATCAGGTGAACTTGCTACTTATTTAACAGGAAGATATATGCAAATTCATATGCTACCTTTGTCATTTTTAGAGTATTTAGAATATTATGGGTTAGATAATGAAGAAAGAAAGTACCATACTTATATTAAAAATGGGGGATTTCCTTATTTACTCAATTTAGATAATGATGAAGAACTTATTAGAAATTATTTAGATGGTGTTTATCATACTGTATTGTTAAAAGATGTTGTTTCAAGAAATAATATTAAAGATACAATGATACTAGATAGTATTATTAAGTTTCTTTTTGATAATATTGGACAACTTGTTTCTACAAATAAAATTGCCAATACTCTTGCTTCTAATCATCGTAAATGTTCTGTAAATACAGTAGAAAGTTATTTAAATGCTTTAATAGAAAGCTATATTATTTATAAAATATCAAGATATGATATCAAAGGAAAAGAATATTTAAAAACAGGAGATAAGTATTATGTTTGTGATTTAGGACTTAGAAATTATTTATTAGGCTCTGTTAAAGACTTAGGAAGCATTTTAGAAAATATTATATTTTTAGAGTTAAAAAGAAGAAATTATGATATTTATATTGGAAAATATGAAGATAGTGAAGTTGATTTTGTTGTAAAGAAGAATGATGGGTTAAAATATATTCAAGTATCTCTTTCCGTTCGAGATGAAAAAACATTAGAAGGAGAATTAACTCCATTAAAAGAAATTCATGATAATTATCCTAAATATATTATAACCTTAGATTATGATAGTGCTGATTATGAGGGAATAAGACAAATTAATGCCATAGATTTATTAATGGGTAGAGTTGATTTATAATGATTTTAGAAGAGTGAAGATTAGAAGTGGCGCTTTACTTTTTTCTTTTTGGAATTAAAATACCAATTAGGAATAAATTCTAAAAAATTTAAAATAGTAAAGAAAAAGAATTGTTTGTGTGATATACTTGATTTGAGATTTTCTATGGATGAAGTGGAATAGCAAGTGTGAATTTAGAGTGAGAGTAATATTAATTTAAATCAGAAAGAAGGAAACGAGAGAATGAAGTATTTGGGAAGTAGATTATTAAAAACAAATCGATTAGAATTAAGACCTCAAACAATGAAAGAACAATACTACTTATGGCAACTTATAATGAATTCTGAAATTAATCAGTATTATTTAACTGTTCCTAGAAAGTTTAGACAAAAATTAAAAATATGGGAAACACAGGAACAATACTACATTGAAGAAATGAAACATGCAAATGATAAAGATACTTTTAAATGGAGCATCTATTTAAAAGATACTAATCAATGTATAGGAAGAATAACTTGCCATGAAGCCCATGATGAGGATAATCAAATAAATGACCCAAGTATAAGAGGTGTCGGATGGTTTATTGATCCAAAATATCAAGGAATGGGATATGCTACAGAAGCAGCAAGCAAGATGATTGATTATATGTTCAACGAATGTGAAATTAAAGAGATAAAAACATCAGCAGCAGTAAAAAATCCATCCTCGTGGATGCTTATGGAAAAATGTGGCTTCATAAGAAAAAACGAAACCAAATTAGTAGAATATACATATTTAGATGAAACAGTTGAAAATTATCAGTACTATTTAACAAAAGAAATGTATAAAAGGAAAACTTTATTTGAAACAATAAAAACTCCAGAAGAATTATTTGAATTTATGGAAAAAAATATTAAGTATGGTGTTATAGATAAAAATGGAAAGTATTATGATTGGAATTTAGATAATTTTCAAGAAGTATGTAATCATGATTGGCAATTTAGAGAAGGAAGAGAAATAGCAACAATAGGTATCGGTCATTGTTGGGATCAAACAGAATTAGAAAGAACTTGGTTTAAACAAAATAATTATAAAATAAAAACAATATTTATCTTTTTTGAACATAATACCAAATATCCATACGGATGTCATACATATTTAATTTACAAGAATAAGAACAATGATAAATGGTATTGGTTTGAACATGCTGATAACCAAAATAAAGGAATACATGAATTTAAAAACGAAGAAGAAGCCATTTTAGCACAAATGAAAACTCATATAGAATATAATAAAAGTTTAGGATTTCCAATGAATAAAGAAGTAATAAGTTGGATTAGAATATATGAATTTCTTCCACCAGAAAAAGGAGTTAATAATCAAGGATATTTAAAAAATATATTTAGTAAGAATTCAATAAATATTACAAAAGAAATTGTACAATACAAAAATAATCAAGAAAAAAATTTTAACAGTAAAAGGAAATAAAATGATAGAAGAATATTTAAATCAAGATATAAATAACCCTAAATATTTATTTCATGGTAGTCCTAAAAAATTAAGTATCTTAAAACCAAAATTAACTAATGATTCAAATCACAATAAAAATAATATTGCTACAGCTATTTTTTTATTTCCTAGCTTTTTAAAATCTACACCATATGCTTTCAAAGATACAATAAAAAAATTAAGTTCGGAACTAGATTGGAATTTTGAAATACCTAATAATAATACCTACCCATTAATGATAATGGAAAATGTAAATGTATTTGATGATATAATTGGATATATTTATGTATTTAAAAAAGATAATTCAATGATAAAAGACAATAATACTTATCAGTATAAATGCTATCATCAATTAGTTCCCGTAGATATTATTAAAGTTAAATATCAAGAATACAAAAAATATTACAAAGTTATTAATAAAAAATAAAATATCATACAAAATGGAGAAATTTATATGTGGAATATACAAAAACTAAAAACCCAAAAAAAACAAATATTAGATGAACTTAAAACTTGCACTGATAAAAGTAGAAAAGAAATATTAGAAATAACTCTAGGTTCATATATAAGTATGATTGATAACTGTGGAACTATCAAAAATACTAAAATGTATAATATTCTAGATACTTTATCTAAAGGAAAATTTTCTTTAAACAGACCAAGTGCCAAATATACAGGTAATTTTGAAAAAATAATTACCAACAATGATTATTATATGGATATAGATTACCTAGAATTTTTATTAGATATTGTGGAAAATGTTATTAATACAGAACCTACAATAACGCCAAATGAAAACCTTAATTTTGATTTTTTCCCATCAAGTAATGAAACATTATTAAATATATCAAAACAGTTTTATCAAAATTTAGAAGATAATGATATCTATCAAATGGCATTAAAAACTTTTAACGATAAAGAAAACATCAATTTTTCAAATACATATTCAAGATTATATAGTAATGCCGCTGGAATAACATTTTGTGATTATATTAATGGAAAAGCTTTTTGTACCATAAAAAGAAATAACCTAATTATTGATTTTCAAGCCTTTAACCATGAAATAATGCATTGTATTGATTTTTATTTTAAGCCAAAAATTCCAAATGAAACATATTATGGATTTCATGAAATCCCAACATATGCAATAGATTATTTATTTATAGATTATCTAGAAAGTATTGGCGTTAAATATGGTGAAGTACAAAAATTAAGAATGATGAAAGATAATTACTTACAATCTCTTGCAAAATCAATAAGAGGATTAATTAAAGAAGAGATTTGCAACAAAAAAGAAATAGATTTCATAAAAGAATACAAAGTACAAGATGTCATGGATATTTTAGATATGAGCCTAGTAAGACATTTACTTGAATTAGAATCAGGCATTATTTCATATGGAATATATAAACAAATTTGTCTAGATTATAATATAGGATTAAATAACCTAAAGATCATTATTAAAAATACCTTACCCAAAGATAAAAAACCTGATTTTTCTAACATTAATTTACCAGATCAAGTATTATTAGAGTTAAGTAAAGAAATTGGCAGTTATTCAAAAGACCATGAAAAAGGTTATTGTAGAAAAAGACAAAATTGAAACAAAGACTAAAGAAAAATATGTGGATAAAGTACCTACAATATAATAATAAACTAAACATCTCTAAAACTATCTATTATTTAACCACAAGAAACAAAATCTGGTATAATTTATTTGAAAGGAGCATAAAGAAAATATTATGAATAATAAAATTACATTAAAAATGAATGATTGTTGTTTTGATAATAAAGAACTACAAAGATATTTACTATCATTAAAAGAAATAAAAAAGATAAATAGTAATAGTGAAAAAATAACTATTGAGTATACAAAAAATATTAGTCCTCAAATGATTATTAATAAAATTAAAAAATTTACTAAAACTTCAAATATTCCTAGTCTTTATTATTTTAATAAACACTTAGAAGAAGATAATGGTAAGTATGAAAGATATTTAAATGATTTGTGCTGTGAATATTGTTTGTATAGTTTTATTGAAAATTTATTATCTATAAATGGTATCAATAAAGTGTATATAAATAATGAAGAAACATTTAAGATAGTAATTAATTATAATAAAAATATAATGAATGAAACTGAATTAGAAAAATTAATAATGGGGATATAGTAAATATGATTAAATTAAATAACAAGCTATATAGTAAACTTTCATATAAAGTATCTTTTGGAGATTATCAAGTAAAACAAAATGGTAAAAAAAGACTTGGTAAAGCACCATATATTACTTTTATATTAGATGATTTTAAATTAGGATTAGAACTAGTGTATGATAAAAAGTGGATTAAAGAATTAAAAATAAATGATAAAAAAGATATATCTAAGTATGTAACAGATATTATATATAATGATAGTAAAGGATGGATTTCTCTAATTTATGGAACATATAAATGTTTTTTAGAACGAATAGACAATGAGTTTTATCTTCTAGATTTTTACTGTAATACAATAGATGATGAAGAAGAGTTTAGTATTGTATTAAATGAAAAAATAAACTTTATACTAAACCATGAAGAACAATAAGTACTTTAAGTAGATGAAATAATCTGCTTTTTTTGTTACTTAAAATACTGAAGGAAAATTTTTTCCTTTATTTAACTCTTGACAATTGAATAATCATTCAACTATACTAAATATAGTTAAGTAAGGAGGAAAGAATGGAAAAAAAAGAATTAATGTGTGACTGTAATATCATTCATCAAAATGCTGTTAATATTGCTTTAAAAAATAAACCAAAAGAAAAAGAATTAGAAAATTTAACAGCGCTTTTCAAAATATTAGGGGATAGTACAAGAACAAAAATTTTATGGATATTAGATCATCATGAGATGTGTGTTTGTGATATTGCTAACGTTCTAAATATGACAAAGTCATCCATCTCTCATCAATTAGCCATCTTAAGAGAAGCAGGCATTGTACGATTTAGAAGAAATGGGAAGGAAGTTTATTATACCCTAGATGATGAACATATCAGTCGTTTATATGAAATTGGACTAGAACATATTAACCATAAATTGAAAGGAGAAGATTATGCGTAAATATCAATATCATATCAACAACTTAGACTGTGCTGATTGTGCTAGAGAAGTAGAAGAAGCATTAAATAAAAATGATAATTTTAATCATGCCATTGTCAATTTCAATACTTGTAAAATTTCTTATGAATCAGAAAAAAACTACAGTATAGAAGAATTAAATGAATTCATTCAAAAAGTAGAGCCAGAGGCTTATATTACGGAGACTAAAGAAGATAATAATAAAAAAGAATTTCATCTTTCAAGCCTTATCATAGGTTTATCTATTGGATTAATTGGTTACCTTATCCCACTTCCTAAAATAATTAAATGGATTTTTTATCTAGTTTCTTATACTATTTTATTATATCGAACGAGTATAAACGCTTTAAAGCTATTACGAAAAGGAAATGGAATAAATGAAAATGCCTTAATGACAATATCTTGCATTGGTGCTTTATGTATTGGAGAAGTATTAGAAGGAATGATGGTTATTTCTTTATATACAATTGGAAAAATACTAGAAGAAAAAGCAATCAATAATTCTAGAAATTCAATAAAAAACTTATTAAACATAAAAGAGGATTATGTAAATAGAAAAAATAAAGAAGAAATCGAAAAAATTCCCGTTGAAGAAGTAAAAATAAATGATATTTTAATTGTCAAGAAAGGAGAAAAAATTCCCGTTGATGGAATTGTTACCAAAGGAGAAAGCAAACTAGATACCTCAGCCTTAACAGGTGAAAGCGAAGAAGTATCTATCAAAGAAGGAACTGAAATTCTATCCGGAAGTATTAACTTAGGGAATATTATTGAGATGAAGGCAACATCATTGTTTTCAGACTCTACAGTTTCCAAAATCCTAAACTTACTAGAAAGTGCTACGGACAAAAAAACCAAAACAGAAACATTAGTTTCTAAAATTAGTAAAATTTATACGCCATTTGTCATTATCACAGCAATACTAGTTATGATTTTATTACCACTTATTTTTCATCTCCCTATAAAAGAAGGCATTTATCGAGGACTTACCTTTCTAGTTATTTCTTGTCCTTGTGCAATTGCTATTTCTGTACCCTTATCTTATTTTACAGGAATAGGAGTTGCTAGTAAGAAAGGAATTTTAATTAAAGGAAGCAATTATCTAGATAATTTAAGCAATGTAAGTCATATCATCTTTGATAAAACAGGAACCCTAACCAATGGTTCATTTAAAGTATCTTCAATTGAAATTATGGATAAATTTAAAAATAAGTATTCTTATGATGAGGTTGTTGATATTTTAAGAAAAGGAGAATCATTCTCTAACCACCCAATTGCAAAATCTATTCTAAACTTAAAAAAGGAAAAAGTAGATAATAAAGATATCTTAGATTTTAAAGAAAATGCCGGAAAAGGAATTGAATTTACTCTAGATAATAAAAAAATATTTATTGGCAATAAAAAACTTTGTAATTGCAAAGAAGAAGCAATGCTTCACTTAAATATTGATGGAGAGCATGTAGCGTCTGTTACCATTGATGATGGAATTAAAGAAAATTCAGAAGAAGTCATCAAAAAACTAAAATCCTACGGAATTAAAACCTATATGTTTACTGGAGATAAAAAGGAAGTATCAGAAGAAATTGGAAAAAAACTTGCAATAGATGAAATTTATACAGAAATGCTTCCAACAGATAAATTTGAACATTTCGAACAAGTTAGTAAAGAAGGAAAAATCACTATCTTTGTAGGAGACGGAATTAATGATGCCCCTGTTTTAAAAAGAGCTGATATTGGAATTTCTATGGGAGGAGTTGGCAGTGACTCAGCAATAGAAGCCAGTGATATTGTCCTAATGAAGGATGATTTAACTAAAATTCCTCTTGCTATTGATATTTCAAAATACACCAAAAAAATTATTCAAGAAAATTTAATCTTTGCTCTTATGGTAAAAACAATTATTTTACTTCTTAGTGTGTTTGGATTTGTAAATATGTGGTTAGCAGTATTCGCTGATACTGGCGTTACTTTATTAACGGTAATTAATACATTAAGAATTATGAAAAAATATAAATAATATAGGAATAAAATACTTAATAAGTACTTTTCTCTTAGTTAAATAAATTTTATTGAGAAAAAGATTTTTAAGTATTTTTTCAATCAAAAACTAAAACATTTTCAAAATATGCTATAATATCGATAGATTGGAGGATACATGATGAAATTGAATAATCAAAATCAAAAAAAGTTACTTTATGTAGTTAAAGGAATAAATGGATGCTGTATTTTGCCTTTAGAAGAATGGATAAAATGGCTACTTTATCCAAATGAAAGAAGTACTTCTCATAAAAATATTGAAAACATGTCCCTAGAAGAACTAAAGGAATATAAAGAACAATTTGAACAAGTAAAAATGGCTGAATTATTTTTCAAATACCAAAACAAAGAATGTACAGAACTAGAACATGATTTGGTATATCACTATATGATAAATCATTCTATTGAAGAGTTGATGGAAAGCAAAATGAATGAAAAAGAATTAAACCAAGCAAAGATACTTTTAGCTGAACTAAAAAACTTGTCCTCATCAGAAATTAAAAATTATATTCAGGAAAAAAATTCGGATTATAATAATTTATCTAAAATAGATGCCTACGTTCTTCATTATATTAGTATCTTTAATTATAATAAAGCATCAACTGAAACAACCAAAAAAATTATTCAACAAAATAAAGAAAAAGAAGTTAAATTAAGAAAAAGTTTGCATAAAGATTATGGCTATTTTTCTTAAAAATAGATTGATTATTATTAGTTTAAGTCAAGATACTTAGGAAAAATATTCTTAAGTATTTTTTGACAAAATAAAGAAAACTGATAAACTAAAAATTAGATAAGATTATAAAAATAAAATCTAAAAATAATTTTTTAATGGAGGAAGACTATGAAAAAGAAATTACTTATTATTTTCCTGTGTGGAGTTATGGCTTTAGGAGTGACAGGTTGTGGTAAATCAAAAAATGAATTGGATATAGGAGATAAGTCTGATATCAAGGTTTCACAAAATGATGTTATAATGACTATTAAAGAAGGAACATTAACAAATAAAAGTGCAACTTTAGTTTTAATTAATTATAGTGATAAAAATTTCCAATATGGAAGTCCATATGAAATAGAGATTAAAAAAGATGGGGAATAGCATAAAATAAATGTTGAATTGTATTTCAATATGCCAGTTTTTCAACTTTCAGCAAAAGAAAGTAAAGAAATTGAACTTGATTGGGAAAATGGATATGGTAAACTTACAGAAGGAACTTATAGATTATAAAAGAAATTGACTATGAATATGAAAAAGAAAAATATGAAACTTTCAATGTAGCAGTTGAATTTAATATTAAATAAAAATTACAAATT
>JAQXQC010000065.1 GCA_029100965.1 Bacilli bacterium
CTATCAGTTGCAAATAAGAAACATAATCCTCCTAGTATCACAATAATTAAAATCAACAAGAAAACAACAATACCATTATTCTTTTTTTTCATTTTATTCTTTCCTTTCTACTTAAATAATTTGACCGTTGAAGTTAATTGACCACTTGTATACTCATTTACTTCAATAGAATCTTCATTAAGATTTAATTCTATTTTATAATTATTATCTCCATATACATATTTGTTTGAACTTGTGTTTTGTGCAACACCAGAAATATCTTTTTCATTCCATACTGCATGATATTGAAAATCTATTTCTTTGTCATCTATACTATAAATTTTTAAAATTTCTGGATTACCTTTCATAGCATTATTATCACCACTTGTATATAGATATAATACCTTTTTTTATTCTGTTTTACTACCTTCTTTTGTATCTTGATTTTCTTTTTGATCAGTATTATCTTCTTTCACAGAAGTATTTTTTTGATTTTCTATCTCATTTTTGATTTCTTTATGATTAAAAGTAATTGTATTTGTTGCAAATAAGATACATAATACTACTAATATCAGTATAATTACTCCCATTAATATAATAATTCCTTTATTATTCTTTTTCTCCATTTTTATTCACTCCTTCTATTCTAAGAATAACATAAAAAATACTTAATTACTATATTAATTTAAATGTTTTTTTTAAAAAAATTGTAAAGAAAAAACCTGAGAAATAAATCCCAAATTTTGAATAAATAACATAATATTATCTCTTACTGAATTAGTCTTCTTTTATTTATAGTTTTATGTAGCCTACAATGTCTCATACACAACAAATTTCATACGTTCTTAGCAATATCTTAGTAATTTTCTACCTATTTCATTTTTTTATCTTCAATTACATTATTTATTATAATATTACTTCCATTTTTACAAATATATCCAATATTACCATTATGAATTAAATATGTTTCACCATATATTGTAACAATATCATTATTATCTATAAAAATATGACTTCCATTACATTGACCATATATAAATCGATTAAATGATTCTCTAATAATTGCATCTCTTTGATATTTTTCATTATCATCAAAGTTTAAAGTGTCATAAACAAAATGTGGTTCGATATTTATATTTGTAAGACCTAATCCGTCATAAAAAACCGGTTCTGAATTTTCTTGTTCTTCTGGACTATTAAAAACTTTATCAGCCATATTAAGCGCACCTGCACTTTGTCCAATAACAATGCCTTGATAATTTTTTAATAATTCTTTCAAATTTATTTCTATAAAAAATTCATGTTGCTTATATGTATCACCACCACATAAGAAAACCAAACTCGCATTCATTATATATTCATCAGCTCTTTTTCTATTTTCTCCATCAAGCACTAAATACTCTTCAAAATTTATACCTACCATCTTCATGCTATCAAACAATATATTCGCATAAGCCAATACATTTTCATGAGAATTGTCCATGTCTGATGCAACGAATACTATTTTCTTGTAATCTTTTAAACTACTTTTTATTTGATCAACTATTCCATTAGAGTTATCCATAGGATGAGCTATTTTTTGACCATCACGTTTTTCATAATTATTAAAGTCGCTAGCTAAAATTCTTATCATCTTATCACTTCCTACTCATAATTATATCATGCATTTCCAAATTTTGTAGCTTAACTGTAGACTGCTTGTAGACTACGGCACTAATTTTACACATAAATATACCAGTTTAATATACAAAAAAAAACCCATAAATATGGACTTTTTTAAAACATTGAAATAAATATTTTCTATCTCTTTGAGAATTGAGGTGCACGACGAGCTGCCTTTAATCCTGGTTTCTTTCTTTCTTTTGCTCTTGCATCTCTAGTAATGAAACCATTTCTCTTTAAAATTGAACGATAAGAATCTTCTTTACCAGCATTATCCTTATCATACTCTAATAAAGCTCTAGCAATTCCTAAACGAATAGCTCCAGTTTGTCCACTGTATCCACCACCACGAACATTTACAATTACATCAAATGTTTCTTTATTATCAGTAACTTCTAATGGTTGCATTAAATCCATTACTAATACTTCATGAGGAAAATATTCATGAACATCTCTACCATTTACAGTAATATTTCCCTTACCTGGAACTAATGTTACTCTAGCACTAGAACTCTTTCTTCTACCAGTTCCATAAAATTTTCTTTCCTTATTTGCCATTCTTTGTTCCTCCTAATGTAACCAATTTAGGTTGTTGTGCAGTATGAGGATGCTCACTTCCTGCATATACATGTAATTTCTTATACATTTGTCTTCCTAATCTACCTTTTGGAAGCATTCCTTTAATTGCTCTTTCCATCATTTCTTCTGGATAATTAGCTTTCATTTCCTTAGCAGTTCTTTCTCTTAATCCTCCAACATATCTAGAGTGATCATAATATTTCTTGTCCTCTAACTTATTACCAGTTAATAATACTTCACTAGCATTAATAATGATAATATTATCTCCACAATCAACATGTGGTGTGTAAGTTGCTTTATGCTTTCCTCTTAACATAGTAGCAGCTTTTGAGGCAACGCGTCCAAGTGGCATATCCTTAGCATCAATTACATACCAATCACGAACAACATTTTCCTTTGTTTGCATAAAAGTTGTCTTCATTTTTTCAAATCTCCTTTATATTTTTTCGTTTACTCCAACTAAAACCGTGTTCCCAATACGAAAATAGTTGAAATAGAAAATGTACCGATTATGATTATATTCGATAATTACTTTTTTGTCAATAATTTAAGAATATTTTTATAAAAAATTAACTATTAGTGATTACAAAAAAATTATCCTTATGTTCTATTTTTACCTAAGATACATTTTTAGTCATCACTACTTTAATCGACAAAATAAATAAGTAATCAAATAAATAGGATTAAAGAAAACAATACCTATAATAAAATAAACAAAAGGATATACTCCTATTATTTCAGTAATAAGACCCCCCTATTTTAGAATTCTTCTTTAATTCCTGTCTTAAACAATTAAAAAAAATCGACATCATCACCCAACCATTTCCTGATAAATCATATTAGGATAAAACTTTCTAACAATTCATCTGAATATGTCTTATCACAAATAACCCAATTTTAGTTATCGTTAAAAAGCCTTTTCTCCTAAAATTTTGACATATCAATTCTGTCCAAGAAATAAGAGCATCTAAAATAATTAAAATAAAGAAAATACTAATCATAAAATTTCCAAAACAATAAGGATTTTTTTTAATAAAAGTAGAAAAAATAAGAAAAATTAAAAATAACTTTTTCCAAGATAAACCAGTCACAAAAACAACACCTTTTTCCATACATATCCCAATCTACTACCTACTAACAAAGAAATATTGTTAATATCATATTCTATAACAAAATCATTTAGACCAAATCAGTATTTTTCACAAAAAACATAAATATTTAACAGTGTAACGCAAAATTCAATTGACATAAATTGACAAGTTTTGCAAAATGTCTATTATGTCAACACAAATTCATTTTTGACAACAAAAAAGCAAGTACACAAACTACTTTGCTTCCTGAAGAACCAGTGTACTCACTTCTAACTTTTCCTTATTCATTACCCGATCAATAATTTGACTTTCTACCTTACTCTCAATAATTTTTGAAATCTTTCTAGCACCATACTGCTGATAATTTGATTCTCTTACTATCTCTGATATAAGATTTGCTGACAACCTCAAATCTAAATATTTTCCCTCTAATTTTTTCAATTGTTTCTTAACAATACAAACCACATCTTTCTCCGTTAAAGAATTAAAAGGAATAACGCTATCAATTCTATTTAAAAGAGGAAGAGGAAGTTTTTGCTTCAAACTACTCTCCAAGCAAGAACGCTTATCTTGAGAAAAACCAACTTTATTTTCTTCAAAACCTAAATTAGAAGTCATAATAATAATATTATTTCGAAAATTAACTGTATTATTTTTTGCATCCGTAAGTTCACCAACATCTAAAATTTGATAAAGTAAATTTAAAACACTAGAACTAGCTTTATCAATTTCATCCAATAAAATAACCGCTGTCGGTTTTTCTTTAATCTTAGTTAAAACCGTATTATTATCATCATATCCCACATAACCAGGAGCAGAACCAATAATCTTATTAATAGAAGTTGCATCAGCATACTCACTCATATCTAAACGAATTAAATTCTTTTCCCCACTCAAAAATTTAGCATAAGAAGTTGCTAAGTTCGTTTTACCCACCCCTGTAGGACCAACAAACAAATAAGACTTTACCCGATTATTAGCATATCCAAATTTCATCTTCTTAGTTGCCTGAATCAACTCTTGAATCGCTTCATTTTGCCCAATCACATGATTCTTTAATTCTTTTTCCAATTTTTCAATCGTACTTACCTTTTCCTTCAAAATCTCATAAACAGGAATCTCAGTCTTTTCATGAATTACCTTAGCAACATCTTCCAAAGTCACAACCTTATAATTTTTCTTATTCCTTAACTCAAATTCATTAATCTCTGAAGTTAATGCCGATTCCCTTTTTAAAGAAAGATAAGCTTCCTTCAAATTATTATCTAAAATATAAGCATTCTTATCCCTTCGAACTTCATTTCTCTCTTTTTTTAATTGGTTTAACTTCTTTACCTCATTTGTTTCCCTAATACTAATAGAAGAAGAAACCTCATCTAAAACATCAATAGCCTTATCAGGATTATGACGATAATAAATATATTTATCCGAAAGATGAACAATCTCACTAATCATATCATCAGGAATCTTTACTTGATGATAATGCTCATAAATTGGCTTCAGCTTATTCAAAATCAAAACTGTAGTATCAAGAGAAGGTTCCTCAATAATAATTTTTTGAAACCTCCTATCCAAAGCCTTATCTTCCTCAATAAATTTCTTATATTCTTTTATCGTAGTTGCCCCAATACAATGAACAGTCCCCCTAGCAAGTGCAGGTTTCAAAATATTAGAAGCATCAATAGCCCCTTCTGCACCTCCTGCTCCAACTAAAGTATGAATCTCATCAATAAAAAGAATAATATTTTCTTCTTGTTCTACTTCTCTTAAAATTTTTTGCATCCTCTCTTCAAACTCCCCACGATATTTAGTACCCGAAACAAGCGTTGCCATATCCAAAGAAATAATCCTTTTATTCTGCAAATTCAAAGGAACTTCCCCATCAGCAATTTTTTGGGACAACGCTTCAATAATTGCCGTCTTTCCTACCCCAGCCTCTCCAATTAAAATAGGATTATTCTTCGTCCTACGACAAAGGATTTCCACAACACGATTTAATTCTTTTTCTCTCCCAACAACAGGATCCATCTTCTGTTTTTTAGCTTTCTCTACCAAATCATATCCAAGCTCATCAATCAATAACTTTCTCTTTCTCTTTTTTTGCTTCCTAATTAATTTCACAGAAAATTCATCATACAAATCTTCCAAAGAAATTCCCATACCAATCAAAATACGAATAGCAATTCCCTCCCCCTCCTCCAAAAGAGCAGAGAAAAGATGCTCCGGTGTAACCTCGCCATTATTATTATCCTTAGCATCTAAAAGAGAATTTTCCATAATTTTCTTAAGAAGAGGAGTATAAAGATAAAATTTAGCACACTTTGTCCCTTTCCCTATAACAGAAACAATTTCCTCCCTAAAATTATCATAACTTAACCCATATTCTCCTAACTTTTGAGAAAGAACTTCATCATTTTTTAAAATAGACAAAATTAAATGTTCTGTTCCAATATAAGGATGATTTAATGCCATCATCTCTTCTCTCGCTTTTAATAGTACAAATTGTGCTTCCTCACTAAAATTACCAAGCATATTCATGCCCCTTTCTTCTAAATATTATTTTATTTTCTTAATAGTTATTTCATTTTACTATTTCTATTTTGTACTTAATCTCAAAAATTTAAACAAATTTAACGTAATTCCTGACAAGTACCTGGCTGTGGCCGATAAAAACAATGATTTTTATAACGACCAGCTAAATTTTGATCCCACCATGTTGCTTTACAAGACTCCCCAGTAGTTGGTGCATAAAACCATAATGCATTAGTTGCAGGATAATAATATTCTCCTCGAATAACCCTTCTAGCTAAACTCTTCTCAAGTTCTGTCGGATTTCCATAAAAAAGACTACTAGAAGGTCCACTAAAACCACCAGGAGATTGATATACCATTTTACTAATACTAGTAATATCCTTAAAAGTTAAACATTTAGCAATCACTCGATTAACCCCAACATTTCCTACCATCAGCATGCCCAAATTTCCTTCCCCTACCGCTTCAGCACGCATCAAACGAGCCAAGAGTTCCAATTCTTTCTCGGTATATTTTACAATCATTTTACCACCCAAAATAGTATATGCTTAACTTCAATCATTCATGCTTCTTTTCCCACAAAAATAATTTTAAAAAAGAAGATACTAAATCAGTACTTCAATCAAAATAAAAGCAACAAAGCAAGAAAAATTTTTAAATTTCTTAAAGAATGATATAATGATAAAGGTGAATTTCATGAAAAAAGATCAATATAAAATAGAAAAATACAAAGAAAAATTAAAACGAGGAGAATACACAGGATTCATCCCCAGAAGTACTGCTACCACTCTCCAACAGCAACTAAGAAAAAATTCATTTTCAGAGTTTATCCCATTCGAAGATGCAGATAAAATTATTTTTTACACCAAAACAAAACCAGAAATTACTTTATGTAAAATCATCTGCAGTGAAAGAATTACCCACGCAATGATTCTAGGAACCCTATTTAGTTTATCACTTTGCGATGATACATTTGGAGATATCATATTTTGGCAAGGAAATTTCTACATATACTTATTTTCAAACCTCTATCCCTACTTAAAACAAGAACTCTCTACCATCGGACAATACAAAGTACAAATAGAAAAAATTCCACTAAATAGTTTAGCAGATTATAAACGGGAATTTTTGGAGAAAAAAGTCATAGTTTCCAGTTTAAGAATAGATAATATAATTTCACAGCTTATTGGAACCAGTCGTGACAAAATTCTAGAAAAAATGAAAAATCAAGAAATCATTTTAAATGATGAAATATTAAAAAAGCCTCACATCAACCTAAAAGAAAATGATCGTTTTAGTATCAGAAAGCAAGGAAAATTCTTATTCGACCGAATAGAAGGAAAAACAAAAAAGGATAAATTCATTTTAATAATCAAAAAATATTGCTAAAAAGAAAAAAAATCATATCAAAAAACATCTAAAAAAAATTAGATGTCCTACTAATATACTATCATTATTTTAATTTTATCAAAACAATCACCAAAAAGTAAAAAAGATATTCTTACTCATATATCCAAATTTTCAATATCAACTTTTACTCTATTTCTTTTGTATTAAATTATAAAAATCAAAAGAACTGACAATTTATAAAAAGCAACTTATAAAATTAATAGAATGAAAAAAGGTTATCAAAAATAATAAAATTAAAATTACTATTTTTCTCCCTTTACTGTAGAAGTTTGTGTCGACTTTGCATAAATATACCCTGAATAAGCTTTATCATTATAAGCCCCTTTTGATAATGTAGAATCTATCCAAATATAGATTTTATATTCGGTCTTCGTATCTGTTAAAGGAACAGTTGCTAAAACAGTATCTGAATCCATCGAGGTAACCGTTCCCTCTGAAACCATAGTCCCACTTTTTTCAACCCTATATTTAAAAGCCCCATTACTAAAAGGAAAATTTGCTGTAGTATTTTCTTCGTCAGTATGAAGATAAATTTCTGATTGTGTATATATTTTACAACTTGAATCTTTAGATAACGTTACTGTTGTTGCTGCTCCCTCAGAATAAGTAGTACTACTCTTCAAAGAAGTATTAGAAATATTCTGAGCAGTATAACTTACATTAAAACAACCTCCAGTACCTGTCGCATCACCATTATTTGCAGATAAATTCAAAAACGCATATGTAGCAGACAAGGAAAATATGACAATAAGTCCTATTATAATAGATGATTTTAAATTTTCCTTTTTCATAGGCATAATCTCCCTCCCATGTTATATATCTATTCTAATCATAGCAAAAATTCAGTATTTTTTCAATATGAATTACAAATAGGATAGTGTAAAATTGTTTTGACTGACGATAAATATTATATTCATTCTTATTTTTATCACTTTCAATATATCATTTTATAAAAATATGTCAACAAATATTTTTTCGCTTATTTATGATAAAACAATTGAGATAATTGATTGCTTATTTTTAATTTTTGAAATTCAGTCGATAAAATTTTATACTGTCTCCAAAAAAGTTCTTTGAATTTAATGGGACCTGAAAACCACATCTAAATTTTCAGATATGGTTTTAATAACTTCTATATTTTAAAAATGGTTAAAATATAAGACTCATTTAAGAATTTAAAAACTAATATTTAAAAAATTTATACTAATTATTTTATTTTAAGTTCCTCAATTTTGAAGAACCAGAAAAAATAGTAAACCTACATACAATTTACTATTCTCAATAATAACTAATTAGTAATAATCGTTTGGCCAATAACTAAATTATTAGTTTTAAGATTATTTAACAACTTTAAATTATTTACAGTTGTATTAAATTTTCTTGCTAAAGAATATAAAGTATCTCCAGGCTTAACAGTATAAACATTAGTTTTAGATGGCTTAGTCACTAATATAATAGAAGGTATTTTTAACACTTGACCAACAGTCAATGCATCTTCACTAAGATTATTTTGAGATTTAATCTTATCCACTGTCGTATCAAATTTCTTAGCAATAGAATATAAAGTATCTCCAGACTTAACAGTATATGTTTCTAATGATGCAGGAATATTAATAATTTCTGTTGAAGGAAGTTTAATTTTTTGACCAATAGATAAAATATTACTAGATAAATTATTTATTTTTTTTAAAATATCTACCGTCGTATTATACTGAGAGGCTATTTTATACAACGTATCTCCTTTTTGTACTGTATAAGTAACAAAAGATGTACTGGGAAGAATAAGAGATTGCCCGATAGTTAGTTGATTAGTAGATAATTGATTTTGTTTTTTTAATTCATCAACTGTTATATTGTATCTTTGAGCAATAGAATACAAGGTATCTCCTTTTTTAACAATATAATTTCTCTGAGAATTAGTCTTTGGAGGAGAATAAGGTAAATTTTTATATTCTAAAATTGACTTTATTACTGCTTCTGCTAATTCTTTATAATTATTATTTAAAAATTGGTTTTGTTGTGGGGTATCATCAATGAATCCATACTCTACAATAAGCGGTTGAGTATTTCCTGTGTTGCGATGGATAAAATAATAATCTTTTTCTGGATTGGACGGAAGAGTTCTTTGATAAGCTTTACGGATAGTTTGACCTGCTAAAGAGAGATTCTTCAAAACTGATTCTGGAAGTGTATTGGAATTACGGAGTGCATAAATTACCTCAGCACCGGTACCACCACAAAATTGGCCCTCACAAAGATTACTGCATTATTTATTTAGTTTTTTATCTAATCCTAATTTAATTAACAATCTTCCTAGTGGAATCATAAATAAACATTTAAATATTACTGTTACCATTTTAAATGGTAATAGTAATATACCTATTATAATTTTAATCAAAGTTAAATTCTCAATTTTATACAAAAATAATTCAAATTTAATCAATATAGTCCTTATTTTGCTATTCCACCACTTTAAGTTTATATAAGGATTGAAATAAATATCATTAGTAAAAAATGAAATTGATTTAAAATTTAACGATAATTCTAATGTATACATTCCACTTTCTTTTCTTATTTGATTTAACATATCAGCAATCAAATAAAGAATAATATCACTATTATAATATTTACATTTTTTTAGATCCATAAATAAATATTGTTGAACCAAAATCAAAAAACTTCTCTTTATATTCTTTATTTTCAAATATATCACCACCGTTTAAATAGGTTTCTTTTAGCAAGTCTATAAATTTCATATATTTTTCTTTTTTCAATTCATGCTTTTTAAATTTTAATTCATTATACTTTCCTAAAATATACAACAAAATTGTTACTAAAACTGAAATTAAAGCTATTTGCTCAGAAGTTAATTTTCCAGCTATATCTAAAATTGCTTTTATTTTATTTAACACACCTATCACCTTCTTGGCTTACTATTATATTCTTTTATAGCAAAAAAATAAAGACCTCACTAGATGAATAGTGAGGTCTTACTTATTTACTATATTGATTCTTACCTTTTCTACCATAAGGATTTCGAGCCAAATTTAAATTTTTATATGTAAAAATATTATCAGGTATTACCCCAT
>JAQXQC010000066.1 GCA_029100965.1 Bacilli bacterium
GAAGAATGTTGAAACTGCTAGAGATTTAGGAATGATAGGTGAGGTAGTTACTCCTGACTCTTATAGTAGTGTTTATGATGTTTTAGAGAAAAATAAAATTAATGTTTAATAAAATACTGATTTAGTTTATTCTTTTTATAAAGAGAAGACTAGATAAGTATTTTTTGTGATAAAGGTGTTTGCAATATTAGTGTGAGTATGCTATACTTAAATAGAAGAAGGTAGGAGAGGTATGTAGGTTATGAAAAAGAGTTTTAGTCATGTAATCATTATTGTTTATATTTTGTTAGCGGTATTTATTACGATATGTTTATTATCTTATAATGATTATAATACAACAGAGTTTGGTAATAAGACAGTTGTTATTGTGAAGAATGATAAGACTGGTAAGTATAAGAAGGGGGATTTGTTGATTGTTTCTTCTGAAAATACTTATAGGGAAGGTATGCAAGTGTTTTATTATGTTTCTAGGGGAAAGAGTTATTATATTCAAGTTGGGAATGTTAATGAGGTAAATAAAGGTAGTGTTGTTGTTGATAATACTGTTATTGATAAGAAGTTTTTGATAGGATGTGATAATGATGTTAAGGCTATTCCTTTTGTTGGTAGTGTTTTAGCATTGTTGGAATCTAAGTGGGGTTATTTAGGAATTATTATTTTTCCTGTTTTAGGGGCTTTTTTATATGAAGTATATTCTATTTTAAAAGAGTTGAGGCGAGTAAGATAGGGATATGTTTAAGAGGATAAAGAATTGTTTAGTAATTAGAAAAGATGGTGTATGGAATTATAAAAGAATTATTATTTTTTCTATAGTTTTATTGATTGTTATAGGTAGTAGTGCTAGTTATGCTAAGTATGCTTATTTAGATATTAAAAATTATTATTTGGAGATGAAGGGCTTTTATTTTAATTGTGATAAGTTATCTAATAAGGGGGCTAATATAGAGATGACTAACTGGTCTGGGGTTGGTAATTATGAGATAACTTTTAATATGGATAGTCTTAGTAATAGAAATTTGAAGAATAGTGATGATGTTTATTATGATATTAGTTATGAATGTTCTTCTAATGTTGTTTGTAGTATTAAGGATAATAAAACTAGTGGAATGATTCCTCATGATAGTAATCAAGATAGTTTTACTGTTGTTATTACTGTTCCTACTTCTGTTACTTTACATGATAAAGATAGTGTTACTTTGAAGGTTGTTGCTACTTCGACTTCACCTTATCGAAAGAAATTGGTTGGTAGTTTTAAATTAGTTGTTGGGT
Organism: Bacilli bacterium; assembly: GCA_029100965.1. Classification (GTDB taxonomy): domain Bacteria; phylum Bacillota_I; class Bacilli_A; order RF39; family UBA660; genus RUG11198. Next base: position 1,270 of record JAQXQC010000066.1, read on the forward strand.
ATTATGGACTTAGTTATGAGATAAGTGATAAGGTAGGAAGTCCATATTTGGAGGCTAAGGTTACTAATACATTGGACTATTATGTTGTAAGAGAGGCTTTTTCTAATTATAAGGTTAATACTCATATTGATATTCCTACTTATTTAGGATTGGATGATTTAGATAAGAAAAAATGTTCTTCAGCAATTATTACTTTTGATTTTAATCCTGATTATATTATTTTGGATATGACGGATGAGGCATATTTGTCGGGGATTAGTAGTTCTACAAAGAGGATTGGGAACTATGATTATATTAATTCACTTTCTTTTTCAATTGATGCTTTATCAAGTATGCAAGTTAAGTTTTATAAGAAAGATACTAAGTTAAATTATACTTATCCTAATATAGATAATAATTCTATTATTAAGGTTTCATATAGTTAGAAAAGAGGATGTTTTATGGATGTTATTAATACTTATGTAGAATTTCGCCTTAGTAATTTTACGATTTATGCAAAGATGATTATGGGTAAGTATTTTGATCAAAATATATTTAATTTATATTTAGATAGATATAAGATGGTTAGATATTATAATCAAGAAATAACTAGGAAGAGTACATTAGAGGCTACTTTAAATGCTTCTTTAGAAGAGATATATTTAAAAAATAATAGTGATGTTTCTAAATTTATTTTTGAATTATTTAAGATGTTTTATTATTTAGATGGTGTAAAAAAATTTAGGGGTAATAAGAATTTGAAAAGTTTTGTTTTAGAACTTGATGTTATTCGAAGAGAAAAATTAGGTTTTATAGATGATGAGTTTGTTTCTTCTTTTATGAGGGTTGTTTTGGATAACGAAAAGAGAAGTAGTCGCTATTTTAATAGATTTTCTTCTAATGATTTTTCTTTACAATGTAAAAAGATTAGGGGTGAGGATATTTATTTAGTTAATTTGTTGAATAATATTGAGATACCTAGTCTTTATAGTAAGTATGCTATTGATAAAGTACTTAATGAGTCTAGGGTTTCTGTTGATATTTTATTTGTTCTTTATTATTTAATTAGTATTTGTTTTTTAAAGGATATTGTAAAGGGAAATTTTAAGAAGAAGTATTTACTTGATTTTTCGGTAAAGATATTTTCTTCTTTGGAGAAAAGGCAGAAGTTTTTAAAAATATTTGATGATGATATTACTAAGGAGAATTTTATATTTAAAATTGATCCTATAGCTTTTCTTAGTTATGAAGAGGAAATTTGTTCTCTTATTCATGAGGGATATTCTTTTGGACTTATAATTAATTCTGATGATCAATATAATATGATTAAGAATAAGAATTTAGATTATTTTTCGTATTTATTTCTTGATAAGAAATTAGAGGGGTTGATAAGTGATAGTGATTTATATATTTTAATATAGGAAGGAAGTTTTAGGGTGCAGACGTATTTGAGGTTTTTATATGAATTTTTGATGCAATTTTTTATTGGGATTAAGACTATTGTTTTTGGGATAGTTAATGGTGTTAAAGAAATTTTTAATATTTCTTCTTATATTAAGATTATTAATTTTTATAAGGATGATTTTAATGGTCCTGAATGGGTTTTTGTTGTTATTGCTATTATATTATTGATTGTTCTTGTGTTAGCTATTTTTTTAATTATTTTCTTTTTGATTAAAAAATATTTAAGATTTAGAAAAACTTTGGTAGAGCAAGAAGATTTGCTGGAGGAAGTTGCTACTTTAAATAATGAGGTGTCTAGTTTGGTTAAGGAGAAAGAGAGTATTTTAGCAATGAAGGTTTCTCATTTGGGATTAAAACCTTCTGAACTAGATGAAGAGGATGATGATACTAGTAATGATAATACTTCTAATGGTGAGGAATATCGTTTTCCTAAGTTACATTCTATAGATGAGGCTTATCTTAATTATAAGATTAAGAATTATAATAATAATTTTACTTTACCTGAGTTAGTAGAAAATTTTAGAAATTTTGCTGCTTCACATTTAAAACTTTATTATAAGACAGAGATGATTAGATTGTTTATTTCGGCTTTAGCGTCGACAAAGTTGGTTATTTTGCAAGGTATTTCTGGTACTGGTAAGACTTCGCTTGCTTATGCTTGGGGAAAGTTTTTAAAGCATGATTCTTGTGTTGCGTCTGTACAGCCATCTTGGAGAGATAGAACTGAGTTATTTGGTTATTTTAATGAATTTACGAAGAAGTTTAATGAAACTGAAGTTTTGAAAGAGATGTATTTAGCTGGTTACACGGATGATGTTTATACGGTTATTTTGGATGAAATGAATATTTCTAGGGTTGAATATTATTTTGCAGAGATGTTATCTATTCTAGAAATGCCTAATAAGGATGAATGGATTGTTGAACTGGTTAGTGCTAGTTGGAAAAATGATCCTAAGAATATTATTGATGGTAAGTTAAAGATACCACCTAATATGTGGTATATTGGGACTATTAATAATGATGATTCTACTTTTATGGTAACAGATAAAGTTTATGATAGAGCAATGCCTCTTGATATTAATGATAAGGGGCAAGTTTTTGAACCTAAGGATGTTCCTGCTCAGGATATTAATTATACTTATCTTGATAAGTTGTTTCAAGAGGCTATTAATGATAATCAAATTAGTCAAGAAACTTTAGATAAGATAGAGATTATGGATGATTATGTTATTAAGCATTTTAGAATTGCTTTTGGTAATAGAATTGTTGCTCATATGAAGAAGTTTGTTCCTGTTTATGTTGCTTGTGGTGGAGAAGAAGTAGATGGTGTTGATTATTTTTTAGCAAGAAAGGTCCTTCGAAAGTTTGAACAATTGAATGTATCTTATATTAGAGATGAAATAGATGGATATATTGAATTTTTAGATAAAACTTTTGGTAAGGGTAAGATGAAAGAATGTGAAGAGTATTTACTTAGACTTAAGAAATTAACTTAATGGGAGGGAGCGATTTTTATGGGTTTGGAGGTTATTGATTTATATCAAAAGACAAATAGTAAGAGTACTAGGAGTTTTTTGGATAAAATTGATTCTAATTTAAATGTTAAGAGTGATTATGAGAAGGTTGATTCTAATTTAGAATGGCTTACTAAAATGGAGGATACTATTTATTATTTAGATAATATTTTAAGAAATCCTAATCGATTTATTGTTAATGAGGAGGATATTGTTAAGATTGAATTGGCAAGAAGAGTTACGGTTGAGAGTATTAAGCATTTATCTAGGAATACAAATTTAATTCAAGATTATGATCGAAAAACGGGAAATGTTAGACCTTCTAAAATACTTAATATTAATAAAGAAGAAAGTTTTAATACTTATGAAAATCGTTTTATTTATAGTTTAATTCAAAATATGAGGGGTTTTATTGCTAGAAAGAAGCAGGCTGGTATTGTACCTAGTAGTATTCGTGATGATAAAGTATTAGAGTATAATGCTAGTACAGTAATTGGTAAAGAAAAAGTTAAAATGTCAATGCAGCTTAATTCTAAACTTGATGAAGAAGATTCTAATGCGTCGGCTGATGAGATTAGTAAGAGGATTGAAAAGTTAGAGTTACAGATATCAGATTTGATGAATAGTGATGTTTATAAGACTTTGGCAAAACTTCATGTAGCTCTTGTTACTTCTCCAATAAAAAAGACAAATGTTATTTTAAAAAATGTAAATTTTCAATATGCTGAAAAATTATGGAATTATATGCAAGAAGAGTTAATGAATGAACCTGGTGTTTTTAGGAAAAAGAAGAATTATCAGGATAAGGGAAGTTTGAAGTCTAATTTTGATGAAACTTTTTTGCTTAATTATTTAATTATGAATAAGATTGATAATAAGAAACTTACCATAGAGGAAAAGGAAGAGGTTTCTTCTAAAATTACTTATGGTATGATAGAAGAATTAATGAAGTTAAATGAAAATATTAGTGAAGAAGAGTTAAAGAAGATGGTTTCTTTACAGTATGGAAAGATTAAATATAAGCAAGTTGTTAGTAATAGGAAAATTATAGATATTTATATTAAACATATAAATAAGTATTTAAAGAAAATAGAGAGTATAGAAATATAGGATAGATATGGTTGGTGGAGTATGAAAAATACAGTTGATAAAATTAAAAATAATAAATGTTTAAGGATTATTTATAAAATATTAAAAGCAATAACGACTTTGTTAATTATTTTAATTGTTAGTGTTATTTTTGTTCAAAGAATATCTAATAATAAAGTAACAATAGGTGGATATAGTGTTTTTACGATTATTACAGAGAGTATGGTACCTAAATATCAAGTTGGAGATATGTTGCTATCTAAGAAATGTGATATTGATAAGATTAAAGTAGGTGATGATGTTGTTTATATGGGAAAAAGTGGTACTTTTGAAGGAAAAATTGTAACTCATAGGGTGATAAAAATTGATAAAACTAGTAATGGGTTAGAGTTTCATACGAAAGGTATTGCTAATGCTGTTGAAGATCCTTTAGTTAATGGTGATCAAATTTATGGAGTTGTTAGTAAGAAATTATTCTTTTTGAGTATGCTTAGTAAGTTAGTTAATAATATATATGGCTTTTATTTTATTATTTTTATCCCTTTTGCAATTATGATATTTCTTGAAATTATTGCTATGATGCATGAAAAAGATAAGAAAAATTAATGAATAATAATAATCAGCTATTAAAAGTCATATGGAAAGTTGTTAAAAAGAGATTTAAACTTAGTCATTTATTATTTATTGCATTACTTCTTACTTGTAATTCTTTTGCTTGGTTTATTTATATGAATAAGATCGATAGTGATATTGATGTTAAGGTAAAGGCTTGGAATGTTTCTTTTCACTTTGATAATCAAACTATGAGTGATTATATTAAATTTGATGTTCGGGATATATATCCTGGAATGGAAGATAATAGACAAGAGGTTTCTGTTACGAATGATGGTGAAGTAGCGGCTAAACTTTACTATGAAATTGTTAGTGTTAGAATTTTTGATAAAACTTATTCGGTAAATGAGGGTGGTTTTAGTTCTTCAGATCTTGAAAATGTACTTAATCAGTCTTATCCTTTTAAGATTAATATTTCTTCTGATAAAGAGGTTATTGATGGTAAGGGAGGTGTTGCTAAGTTTATTGTGAATGTTTCTTGGCCTTATGAAACTTTGGATGATAATGGAGAACTAAAGGATTTGGATGATACTTATTGGGGGAATAAGGCTTATTCTTATGGTAAGGAATATCCAGATAAGCCTTGCATTTTGTTAAATATAAAATTATCAGCAACACAGGTAAATAATTAGATTGTATAAATTGATATTCTTTTGGATTTAAAAAATAAAATGTTGTAAAAAATCACATCATTTTTGGTGTGATTTTTGTTTATAATCTTTAAAAAATATTAAAGTTTAAGATTATGTTTAAGTATTTTATAATAAATATTTTAAGTTATTTTTTAAAGTTGATGTTTTTAATTTGTATTTTGAATTGTTGGAAGTTGAATAAATTTTAAATGAACATTTACTTTTGCTAATCCATCTTTGATGGTGGTTGTATTAGTGTCAGCTTTATTGTCCATAGTTGCACCATTATTTTCATCATCATTCCATTTTAAATATACTCTTATTTTTAATTCTTTGTTTTTACTATTGTAAGGAATTTGATCTTCTATTTTTATTTGATTATCTTTAGAAATTATTTCTTGTTTTTCTCCATCATTTAAGGAATATCCTGAAATTGACATATCTTTTACAATGCTGTTATCGTTATTGCTGGTAGTAATCTCATATTTTAATGATACATCTGTATTAGAAGCATCGATTATCATATCGAAATATCCTTCTGCTGTTGGAGCAATAACATTAGCAGCAATATTATCGTTTCCTTTAAAAATAGGACTAATGATATTAGTTAATTCTTTTTCTGTTGTTATATCTTTATTGTTTACTAATATTTTCCAGCGAGCGATAGACACATTAGCATCTGATGTGGTTTGAGTTATATATTTAGCATATGTTTGTTTTATTGTGAATATTGATAATATAATTAAGAAACTTAAAGATAAAATCAGAATTTGTTTTTTTCTCTTTTCTTTTTTTGATATATAAGGCATTTTATTCCTCCTCTATTATATTTTTATTATAGCAAAACATTTTTAAAAATACAATTGCAGATGATAGAGAATTATGATAAACTAAATATTATAGGTAAGTAGGGTGGTATAATGAGTAAAGTTGTTGTAACAGCTAGTCGTTTAGAGAGAAGAAAAAAGATTAATAAGTATTTGAAGAGAATTACTTTAATTTTAATGATATTGTTTGCTTTTTTGTATGTTATTTTAGCAATTATTTATAATGGTGGTAATTTTACTATTACTTTGGATCCTACTTTTTCGGCTGATACAGGGATAGTTTTATATGAAAATAGAGAAAAGAAAGAAATTAAAAATAGGTTATATGCAGAAGAGATAGATTCGATGGATAATATTTCTATTAAGTGGATTCCAGATAATATTAATGATGAGAAAGATGGAGCACATAATGGTGATAATTACATAGCGTATACTTTTTATTTAGAGAATGAGGGAAAAGAGGAGATTAATTATTGGGTAGAATGTACGATTGATGATGTTATTCGCCGAATTGATGAGGCTGTTAGAATAATGGTTATTTTAAATGGGGATAAGGTTGTTTATGCTAAGGAGAATAGTCTTACAAAGATGGCGGAGGATGGTACGGAAAAGTTTTATAAAAGTAAGGTGCCAGTTCTAAGAAAAAGATCTAATTTTAAGTCTGGGGATATTGATAAATATACAATAGTTGTTTGGGTAGAAGGTGATGATCCTGATTGTGTAGATGCTTTGATTGGTGGAGAGATTAAGATGCATTTAGATATTAGAGATGAACATATTTCTAATTTGAATAAAGAAAAGAAGAAATAGGTGAAAATATGGGAAAGAGAATAAGGACGAGGAAGATTTACTATTATGAAGAGGTAGAAGAAGATAGTGTTGATAAGAAAAAAGTTGCTTATTTATTATTTTTACTTTTGATGACTGGAATTATGCTTGCTACTTCTACTTATGCATGGTTTACAACTAATCGTATAGTTAAGGTTGATACTTTGAATATTAAGGTACAAAGTGAGGGGAGTTTAGAAATTTCTGTTGATGGTATTAATTGGAAACCTGGTATTACTCAAGAAGAACTTGCTGCTGCTAGAAGTACTTATCCTGGTAGTGTTAATCAGCTTCCTTCTTTGATTGAGCCAGTATCAACAGTTGGAGAACTTGATAATCGTGGCTTTATGAATATGTATTTAGGTGTGGTTAAGTCTAATAGTATGGGAGATTATATTTTAACTTCAACTAAAAGTACTGAGATAGAGGGAAATGGTGAATTATCTGATGGTAAGTTTGTGGCTTTTGACTTATTTTTAAAGACAACTGAGGCTAAGGATTTGTATTTAACTGGTAAATCTGGGGTTACTTATAATGGTAATGCTAGTGTTGGAACTGAAAATGCTATTCGAGTTGCTTTTGTTAATGAAGGGAATGTAATGGATGGTAGTGGAAGTTCGGTTATTCAGTCTCTTGCTACAACTAATCGGGATAATGTTTATATTTGGGAGCCTAATTATGATACTCATACTTTAACTGGTATTAGTAATGCTTTAGATATTTATAATATAACAACTAGTTTAAATGGGGCTCAATATATCCCTTATGATGGGGTACAATCTGAGATTAGTGAGGATGAAAATATTACTTTAAAGAGATCTTTTGCTAGTTATTATCCTAATAAATTTTTTAGGGTTACGCCTTTTTTAATTACTCCAAGTGGTAGTAATACTTATCAAAAGTTTATTAATTTACCTAGTGGTATTACTAAAATTAGGGTTTATTTATGGTTAGAAGGACAAGATGTTGATTGTGAGAATAATGCTTCTGTTGGGGATTTAGCTTTTACTTTGGAGTTTAGTACTAATCCCTCTTAATTAAATAAAATAATACTTAATTGTTATGAGTATTATTTTTATTTTTGTTTGTTAAAAATAAAGTGACTTTTTATTTTGGGTATGGTATAATTTAGTTAATGTAGGAGAGTGGTTATAGATGCGTTATCGTAATGTTAAGACTAGTAAGATTTTGATTACGATTATTCTTTCTGTTTTTGTTATAGCATCTATTACTACTTATTCATTAACTTATAGTGAATATACAACAACTACTACTTTGTCAGAAGTGGAAAATGCTAGTGGTATTTTTGATAATACAGTTGTTGTTGATGATAGTACAAGTGATTATAATTATTATATGAGTTTAAATTATACAGAAAATTCTTCTAATACTCTTCCTACTGGTGTTAATCAAAATATTTATACTAAAAATAATTTAGTTAATGTAGAAATTACTTATGATGGTAGTTCTATTGATGATAATTCTTTAGTTGGGTATGTTAGTTTGTCTGAGAGACAAAATATTTATAAGTATTATAAGATGTATCCTGTTGTGGATGGATATGTTGATATTCCATTAATAGAAAATCCTTTTACGGACAGGCCTACTAATATGGGATTTAATGGTTGGGTTACAGATTATTCTGGTGTAATTCTTCGCTATGATGATAAATTTTATGAGAGGTATGCGAGGGTTCCTGTTAACTCTATTGGTGATGTTAAGATTACTTTTCATGCTAGTTGGGTTAGTGCTAATGTTGGAAATATTACTTCTAGTTCTAATCAATGGTCTAGTGCTTTTGGTTCTTTGAATAAGAAGGGTATGGTCCAACTTGGTGGGTCTATTCCTGTTTATGAGAGTGTTGTTGGTCTTTATACTAAGGAACATATTTCTGGTGGTAGTTGGTGGAATAGAGTTTATTTTCCTGAAAATTCTTTTGATGATTCTGGGAAGAATATAGAGGGGCAACAGTGTCGTGATTGGAATGGTTGTGATTATTATGCTAAGGTTTTAGCTGATGGTTATAATGATGGTGTTACTTATTATAAGTTGGTAAATAAGAGGATGCAAAGTTATACTCCAAAGATTACTGGTTATGATGAATTTCCTGGTTTGGAACCTGGTAAGGTTCTTGCTTCTTTTTATCGTAAGGTTAAGATTAATCGTTATGAGGATATTAGTGGATATTATAATGATGATGGTGTATATCAAGAGAGTGGTACTTGTAGTAGTAGTTCTGGGTGTTTTTATTATGAATTGGTACAATATTATGATAATAATGGTCAAGTAGAGACTGTTGTTGATGGGGAGAGTTATTATTATCTTGCTACTAGGGATACTAATATTATTGTTATGAAATCTAATACTAGTAGTGTTCCTTCTGATAGTATGGTTAAGCCTTATACTTTAACTAGTGTATATAATGGTGTTGATTATCGTAATAATGTTACTTGGACTGTTTCCAATTCTGCTGTTTATGCTTATAGTGATGTTAATATTGAGAATATTAGAATTAATTCTAATGCTTTAGATGATGGAAAAAATAATCCGACTTCTAGTGCTAGTTCTTCTAGGTATTTTTATGGTAATTATCATAATGTTAGGTTTGGAAGAGGAATTCTTAGAACTGGTAATTATAAGAATTTTTATGGTATTTTGGGGGGAGATAATAAGTATGAAAATTTGGGGAATAGTGGTAATGTATATAAGTATAGTTTAATTATTGAGAGTGGTTTTTATAATGTTCTTTCTTTATCTAATGGTAGTGTTTATGATAATTATAGTTGGAATACTAGTAATAAGTATATTATGAATAAGTCTATATATGGTAATGATTATGATAGGGTGAAGAAGGATAATGATAAGTTTGATGTTTCTTTTTGTGCTGCTGCTAGTTGGGGTGGAGGAGATTATTATTCGTCTTCTAATATTGGCTATGATTTAGTTGTTAAAAGTGGTAGTTTTGGTACTAAAAAAGTTGATTATTCTGCTGGCCTTTATATGGGAGGAAGAGGTTATGGAGAGCATTATACTTCTAAGAAAACAAAGATTGAGGGAGGATGGATTTATAATTTAATTGGTGGTCCTTCTGTTAGTAGTAGTAGATCTAATTATAATGATATTTATCTTTATATGACTGGTGGAGAAGTCGATTCTATTGTTGGTGGTGCTGGTCTTAGTACAACTTATGGTAATAGAGTTTTAGCGATTACTGGTGGTGTTGTTAATTATCATGTTTTTGGTGGATCTAATGGTTATATTGGAAATAGTGGTGATGGAAAATTAACTGGTAGTTCGTTTATTTATGTTGGTGGAAATGCTTTAATTGGTAATGAGAATAATGTTAATAATAATACTAAGTTATGGGGTGCTGAAGCTGGTTCTGTATTTGGTATAGGTAATGGGAACTCTAGTAATGATTCAATTGGGACTAATGATAATTCTGCTATTATTATAGATGGTGATGCTATAGTTTCTGGTAATGTATATGGTGGGGGTAATTATGGAGCTACTGGGATTAATGGTACTGGTAATAATTATACACATATTAATTTATTAGGTGGTCTTGTTAAAGGTAATGTGTATGGTGGGGGTAATAATAATGGAGCTGGTTCTTCTTCAAATTTTAAAGTAAATATTGTTTTAAATGGTGGTGTTGTTGAAGGATCTATTTATGGTGGTTCTAGGACAAAGGGGACTATTTCTGGTTCGGTTAATTTGAATTTATTATCTGGTTATGTAAAGACTTCTTGCTATGGTGGTGGTGAGGGTGGCTATGTATCTTCTACTAATTCTGGAACTTTTGTTACAGGTAATGTTGATGTTGTTGTAGGAAATGCTGATGCTGATAATAAGTTATTAAAAATTGATAATTCGATTTATGGTGGTAGTGCTTTTGGAACTGTAAATGGTTCTAGTAATTCTTCTAATATTTCTAGTTATAATACTACTTTACAGGTATTATCTGGAACGATTAATAATGTATATGGTGGTGGTGAAGGAAATGATACTTATACGCCATATGTTCTTGGGAATGTTAATGTTGATGTATATGGTGGAAGTATTAATAATGTTTTTGGAGGATCTGATCAAAAGGGAACTCCTAATGGTAAGGTTACAGTAAATATACGTGGAGGTAAAATTGTTAATACTTATGCTGGGGGTAATAAAACAGAAGTTGGGGAGCCAGTAATTAATTTTTATGGTGGCGTTACAGAAAATGGCTATGGTGGAGGAAATCAAGCTAAAGTTAATGTTAGTCATGTTTTGTTAGATGGTGGTAAGGTTAATAATTTGTTCGGTTCTTCTAATTTGAGTGGAGATGTTTCTACTAGTAATGTTGTTGTTTCTTCTGGAATTGGAGAAAATATTTATGGTGGTAATAATATTGGTGGTACTACGAATATTTCTAATGTTAATATAAATGGTGGAGAAATTAATAATGTATATGGTGGGGGTAGAGAAACTGATATTAGTACTTCTTCTAATGTTAATATAATGGGTAGTGCTACTAATGTTTTTGGAGGTTCTGATAAATCTGGTAATGTTAAGACCAGTTATATTAATGTTAATGATGGTGTTGTTACTAATATTTATGGAGGGAATAATTTAGGTGGTAAGACTAATACTTCTAATGTTACGGTTAATGGTGGTATTATTGGTTCTTTATATGGTGGTGGATTAGAAGCTTTTACTACTACTTCTAATTTGAATGTTCTTTATGGTAAGGTTGATTATTTATTTGGTGGGGGTAAGAGTGCTGGTGTTAATGATACACATCTTAATTTAAATAAAGGATATATTAAAAATACTTATGGGGGATCTAATGTTTTAGGAGATGTAATTAATACTAATATTAAGAATACTAATTTAGAGTTAGAGAGTAATAGTGATTTGTATGCTGACGTTACATTTGATAAAAGTACTGTTAATCAGACAAATAATCAGAATATTAAGTCTAGTGAGAATATTAAGGTTACTCTTCATAATAATTCAAATGTTAGTTATAATGATTGGGATTTTTATTTAATTACAACTGATTCTGTATTTGATTCTAATTGGTCTTCTACAAATATAGAGGAGATTAATGGGGTATTTCATGCTAATCAGGTTAATCAATGGTATGGAACAAATGCTTTGTCTTCTTATTCAACTCTTTCTTTTGATTTTAATATTCACTCTTATGTATCTTATGATGACTTTTTTGTTATTGGTTATGTTTTAATTGGTCATACTTCTAATTCTGATGATGTTAAGACTGTTTATTATAATGATTTATATGTTACTAATATGTATGGTGGTAATAATGAGGGTGGTGTTACTACTAATAGTAATATTGATTTATCTAGTGGTATTTATGGTACTGTTTATGGTGGTGGAAATAAGGCTGTTATTAATAAGAGTAATGTTAATGTTGTGAATGCTACTATTTTGAATTCTATTTATGGTGGTGGAAATGCTGCTTCTGTTCTTACTGATACTTCTTTAAATGTTTTGGATAAGACTACTGTAAATGGTGATGTTTATGGTGGTGGTAATGATGCTATTGTTGATGGAGATACTAATGTAAAAATTGTTGGTGCTTCTGTTTTAGGTAATACTTATGGTGGCGGTAATAATGGAGCTGTTTTAGGGGAAGCTAATACTAGGATTACTAGTAGTACTATTTCTAATAGTGCTCATGCTGGTGGTAATGGTAAGACGGCAGTGGTTGTTATGGGAAATAAGATTGATGTTGAGGGAAAAACGTTGATTAAAAAGCATTTGTTTGGTGGTGGAAATGCTGCTGCTACGGGATGTGATAAAGAGTTTACTTCTTCTTTAGAACTTGTTTCTTGTGATAATGTTAATCAGGCATATAGTTATGTTAATGTGGCTGGTGCATCAATTTTAGGTAATGTTTATGGTGGGGCTAATACTTCGGTTGTTTATGGTGAAACTTTTGTTAATATTGGTATTGATACTTTAGATAAAAGTAATAATTATATAAAGGATGATATTGATATTAAGGGTACGGTTTTTGGTGGTGGAGAGGCTAATGCTAGTGGTAGTGTTGATTATGATTTTAAGTTTATTAGTGTTACAAAAGGAATTAATATTGATATTAATGGACTTAATCATGATGTTTATTTAATTGAAGGTTCTATTTTTGGTAGTGGGAATGCTTCTTCTTCTGGTGGATATAGTTATATTAATATTAATAATTATGGTACTTTTGATAATTATAAGACTAATGTATCTATTCAAAGAAGTGATGTTGTTACTTTGAATAATAGTGCTATTGAATTATTAGGAGCTACAGATAGGACAAATAAATATAAGAATGAGTTATTTACTTTTAGTAGAGTTAAACATCTTAAGTTAAAGAATGGATCAGTATTATATTTAAATAAAGGTACTAACTTATTAGAAAGGTATTCTAGTTTAGTTGATGTTGATGGTAAAGAGAAAAAAGTTGAAGTTTTAATTGATTTAGAGGAGAAAAAAGTTACAAAAAATGGGGATAATCGTATTTATATGCTTGAGGGAAAGAATATGAATATTTCTGATGATGAATCTCTTGCTACTTATGGAGAGGTTGATGGAATGACTTTTTTTGGAATGTTTACTAAGGATAGGACAGGTAAAATTGCTACAGCACTTTATTCGAAAGAGTATAGTTATGGTGATCAGGTTAGTAGTTCAGAACTTTATCATTTTTCTAGTGGTAGTTATGTAATGGGACAACATAAGGAGAAACATGATTATAAAAAAGATGGATTTTATACGAATTATCCTGATGATGGTAATGTTCTTAAGCAAGATTATATTGAACCAACGCCTAATGATACTATTTATTATAGATGGGTAGTAGGTGAGGCTGTTGATGTTATTGAAATTAGTTTGACAGCAAGTAAATATTCTACTTTGGGTACATATGAGTTACAATTACTTAATTATTATCAGCCTAATACTGAATTTCATATTTTAGGTGTTAATTTTGATAATTTATCTAATAATATTGAACTGCTTGCTAGTGATGATATTCCAAGGTATGCTAATAATGTTGAGGATGCTAATCGTGATTTTGGATTATCAATTAAAACTGGAACTAATGGTTGGGTTACTAAGGGAAGTACTGATTTTATTACTGAAAAAGGGAAAGAATTAAAGGGAACAACAAGTTATAAAAGTGAAAATTCTTCGGTAATACCTAGTTTTATTTTCTATTTATATCATTCTAAAAATTTGAATGTTTCTTCTGATTTTGGGAGTGTAGTGATATCTTTAATGGTGTCTACTCCTATTGATGATTTGAATAGTAAGATTCAGAGAATTAATATCCAGGTTAATATTAATTCGGCTTTATATGATGGAGATAATTATGAGGGGGCTATTGCTCCTGGATCACAATATGAGATGTTTGCTAATAGTAATGTTAATGTTACAACTAAAAGTACTTTTAGTACATATTTCTCGTTATTTAAAGAAAGTGATAATAATTTATATAAGGATGGTTATTATAGAAGTTTAGTTTCTAATTATGCTTTGCCTGTTAATACTAAAATTACTATGATCGATTTTGCTAGTAGTAGTAAGCCTGAATATTATTATTATGTAATTAATGAAGAAGATTATTTAAATAGTTTGAATGAATTAAAGACAGAAGGTGAGATTGGTTATCCTTTTTCGAGATTTATTCGAATGGGTAGTCCTAGTGTTAATAATACTTATAATGATAGTGATGCTAATAGTAAGTATTATGATCAGAAAAAGAAGAAGGCTGAGGAGGAGTTTGTTTTTAATGTTGATTTGAAGGAAACTAATATTGATACTGATGTTTTAAAGAAGAATTTACTTATGGAATTGAGGGATAAGAATGATAATCCTGTTATTCCAGTTTTGGATATTGCTCAGAGAAAAATGTTTTATAATTTATATATAAATAAAGATGCTATTATTGATGCTGAGGCTACTTTGAGTAATGATACTATTTATGTTGGTACTTCTGTTGATTTGAATGTTACTACTAATTTTATGCAGCAGAAGATTGGAGATATTAATGTTATTGATACAAATTTTTATGATCAAAAATTGGGTATTAAACTTTCTTTATATGATAGTAATGATAATTTAGTTAATGGAGCAACTTTGCTTGGTACGAAGTTTATTTATGATAAGGTTAGTTATTTTCCTAGACAGGATGGTACAGTTAGGTTTAATATTGCTGAGTCGGTTGCTAATGTTTCTTCAAAGATTACGATTGATACTACTAATAGTAATATACCTAGTGGAGATTATCGTTTGAAGATAGAAACTTTTGGTTCTGCTGATGGTATTTATTATGGGCTTACTCCTTCTACTATGATTACTAAGGATATTGTTATTGTTAATGAATCGTTTGGTTTATCAGTAAAAATGGATGATAATGCTTTGATAATTGATGCAAATAATAATTCAAATAGTAATAGAAGATTAGATTTTAATTTAGAATATTCTTCTAATTTAAAGAAGCCTAGTATTAGGGTTAGTCTTTATAGAAGGACTTATAGTGATATTTATAAATATAGTTATTCTAAAGTAGATTTAGCAGATTATGTTACGAATAATTTGAATAAGACTAATACTAATTTAGAATATTTAGTAATGGATAGTCCTAGTAATCGTTTTCAATATATTTTAAATATGAAAGATAATTTGAAAACAGGTACTTATCAAGTTAAATTTCTTTTATATGATAATAATACTTATGTTGGAGAGGTTATTAAATATATTATTATTAAGTAAGTTTAAAAAAAGTAGACAGACTATGTTTACTTTTTTTGTTGAAAATTAATTAAAAGAGATTTGAACATTTATTATATTGTTTAGTAATTTTATATTGTGGGATAAGTTAATTTATTATATGGGTGATTATTATTTTTGGAATAATCTCTATTAAGTACTTTTCATTTTGAAAAAAATTCGCTATAATGAAGTAAATAGAAGATGGTGATAGGATGGATAAAGTGAAGGAATTATCTCATGAGGAGCTATTGGAAGTATATAGTAAGATAGATGAAATAATAACTTATCTTGAAAACGAGAAACAAAGTATGGAGGATAAAGATGGTGAATGATTTAAAGGATGAGTTTGTTTCTTTAGTAGAAGTATTGGAAGTAATGCCTAAGAATAATAAGAAAAATAGAGTTAAGTATTTTGAGTATATTGATGATAAAATAGATATTTATATGAAAAAGAAAGAAATTGTTTTAGATGAAATAAAGAGAAGATATTGTGATTTATATGAGGAGTCTTCTTCTTTTGATGATTTTGAATTGTTAGAGTTAAAGGATTCTATAAAGAAAAAGAATATTTTTAATACTTCTTATGAAAAGTCTGGGTTAGATTTTTGTGTTTATGAGATTATTCATTTTTATAAGGATGATTTTGATAATTTGAATCAGGATATTGA
Source organism: Bacilli bacterium (assembly GCA_029100965.1). GTDB lineage: Bacteria > Bacillota_I > Bacilli_A > RF39 > UBA660 > RUG11198. The sequence goes on from JAQXQC010000066.1 coordinate 17,649, forward strand.
AAATGCGATTAAGATATTTGAGAATGTAGGATTAAGGTTAAGTTGGAAAGATTTTTGTTATAATCCTTATGTTACTGTTTATATGGAGGCTTTTTTTCAAAATAGGGATAATTTGTCTTTTGATGATTTAAAGAAATGTTTTGATTCGGTTTATTGGAAATGTCCAAATATTATTTTTTATATTGGTCTTAATTTTAAGTATTTATATTATCGCTATTATAAGAAGTTTGATAGGTGTTATTTATCTTCTGGTGATGAGGAGTATAGTTCTATTAAAAAGAAATATTTTGATTGTTATGTTGAATTAATGAATAAAAAAAATAATAGTAGAGGAAATTTAATTCAATTATTTTTTAGCGGGAGCTATTCTATTGGTGAATATAATAATGAGAAGAGAGATAGTTATCGAAATAATATTAGTGATTATTGTATTGATAATGGTGTTATAGATAGTTTTTATAGTTGTTTAAAGGAGTATAAATTTTATTTAGAGTATCAATTTTTAATTGATCATTTTAAATCTATTTATTTAGAAAAAGATAAATATAAAGATTGCTATAAGAAGCTTCTTAAAGAGATTAAGAAGGATGAGAAAAAGTTATTTTTAAAGGTTAAGAAGTATCATTTTTTACTAAAATGGAAGAGGGATGAGAAGGCTTTGATATTACTTCTTGATATTAATAATTTGTTAGATAGTTTAAAGGATAAGTATTCTTTGCTTGAGGTTAATAAAGTTAGAGAGAAGATTTCTTTTATGAATGATAATGTTAGTTATTATTGTATTTTTGATTTTTTATTGGGATATTTTACTTATTTAAGGACTTTATTTGAAGAGAGATATCCAGACTATTCTTTTGATGAAATAACGAGGGCTATTGATGATTTTTATGATAGGTTTATTTCTCTATCGTATCAAGTTATTAATCATATAATGGTTAAGGAAGATGTTAATATTCCTCAAATAATAGCAGATCATTATAGACTTCTTAATTTGAAGGTTATAGATTCTTCTATTGCTTCTGATTTGGATGCTGTTATGGATAATGTTTTTAAGTTAAAGGTAATTGATTTGATGGACAAATTGCATTTGAGTTATGATGATATGTTATTTTTATGTAATGTTAAGAAACTTGGAATTGTCAAGTAAATAAAACTATGTTATACTAAATTTAAATAGAAGGTGGGATTTATTTTATGAAAAAATTTTTAAAGATAATTGGTGGAATTATTTTAATTCCATATTTGTTTGTTGTAATTATTATGACTGTTTGTTTAATTAATTATAATAAGTATGGTGTTACAGAGATATTTGATAAGACATTTGTTATTGTGTCTGATGATTCTTTAAAACCTCTTTATCAAAAGGGAGATTTGCTTATTGTTACTAACAAGGGGAATGATGATATTGCTTCTGGTGATCAGATATTTTTTTATGAACAAAATAAGGAGAAGAAAAGGGTTGTTATTAATTTAGCTAAGGTTGTATCTAAGAGAAAGATTACAAATGTAGAAACTACTTTTGAGATAGATGGTGGGTATGAATATTCTAGTGAATATGTTATTGGTTCTGCTAAAAATACGGTTGTTTACCATAAATTAGGTAGTGTTTTAAAGATTTTATCTTCAAGATGGATTTTCTTGTTTGTTATTATTTTACCTATTTTATTTATCTTTTTATATGAGCTATATGAATTTATTCTTGAGGTTAAGCGTAATTTAAAAGAGGCTTAGATGAAGAAGTATTTTTATTCTTTATTGACTATTTTGTGCTTTTCTTTTCTTTTATGTCAAATTGTTAAGACTTATTCTTTGTTTGAATCAAATATTGATAATGAGGTTGGTGTTTCTGTTGCTTCTTGGAAGATTAAGGTTGGGGATACTTATATTACTTCACTTTCTAATGATGATGAGTCTTTTGATTTGGGTTCTATTAAATGGGAGAGTGCTAGTCATGTTAGGGATGGTAGTGGAGCTCCTGGTTCTAAGGGAAGTTTTGATATTATTATTAATCCATTAACAACTGATACTTCCTTTTTGTATGAAATTTTTATTGATAAGGATAAGATGAATAATTCAATGATTGAGATTACTTCTGTTAGAGAAGTCGGTGGACATGAGTTTTTTAATTATTCAGATAATACTTATCGGGGAATTGCTTTATTGAAGGATATTAAAAATAAAGTTACTTATGATATTCGTGTTGATTTGGTTTGGAAAGATAATGGAGATAATAATTCTTCTGATTATGCTTTGGGAACTTTAGCGAGTAAACGAGTTAATTTACCTATAAAGGTAATGGTTCGTCAATATGATGGTAAAGAGTGATTAGTGTGAAATATATAGATAAGATTGGTAATGTTATTACTTATATTTTAATTGGTTTGGTTAGTTTTGTTGCTGTTTTTATGGTGTATAGTTATATTTGTCTTAATTTATTAGGAAAAGATTATGTTAGTATTTTGGGATATACTTATTTTGAGGTTGCTAGTGGTTCTATGGAACCTGCTATTTCTAAGGATGATTTAGTTATTGTTAAGATTGGTAGTGATTATAAAGAAAGGGATATTGTTACTTTTTCTTTAAATAATGAATTTATTACACATAGGGTAGTTCAAATTGATAGTAAGACTATTACTACTAAGGGTGATTATAATAATAGTAGGGATGCTAAAGTTAGAAAAGATAATGTGTTAGGTAAGGTAGTTATGATTGTTCCAAAGTTTGGAATTTGGAAGAGGGTTTTAATGACTCCAAAGGTTTTTTCTTTGTTGTTTGTTACTTTAGTTTTATTTAGTTTTACTTTTTCTTATAATAATAGGAGTAAAAGAAAGAGGATTAAGCAAAAGATTTTAAAAAAGCAAAAAGAGGATTTGTTTGATTTGGGAGATATTCCTATAAAGAAGAAATAGGGAGGGATTTTTATGTTTAGTAAGAGGAAATTTCTTCTTATTTCCAAAATAAATGTATTATTTTTAATTTTATTGATTTTAATTAAATTTTTGCCTGTTACTTTTTCTAGGTATCAGTCTTCTGGAATTGGAAATGTTAATTCAAATATTGCTTTTTATTTACTTGATGTTGGTCAAATGAATAAGACTATTAAGATCAGTGATTTGATTCCTAGTGATTCTGGATATGTTTATCATTTTACTATTTCTAATGTTAAGGATAATCGAGTTAGTGATGTTGATTTGGAATATATTTTGAAGATTAGGACGACGACTAATTTGCCGATTCGTTATGAACTTTTTTTGAATAGTGATTATCAGGATGGTAATAGTGTTAATTTGATTAATAATGATAATACAAAGATAGAGAAGGATTTGGATGGAACTTATTTTCAAGAATTTACTTTTGATAAGGTGGAGTTATTTTATAAAACTCCCAAAGTGAATACTTATACTTTAGTTGTTTATTTAGATAAAAATGAAGAAGACTTTGTTTATCAAGGGGCTGTTGAACTTATAGAACTTAGTGTTGATTCTAGTCAGGTGACTGTAAATTAATTTGAAAAAATATGTTGCAATTTGTCGAAAGATATGATATCATAAATTTATGATATGGATAGGTAGAAGATACTACTTATTTTAGAGTCAAATATGAATAAAAGGAGTAGAAAAATGGATGAGAAAGAATTACGTGAACAAGAAGTAATTAATAATCAAAAAGAAGAAAAGAAAGAGAATAGGAGAAGTAAAAAAAGACTATTTTTATTACTTTTGTTATTAATTGTAACTGGTGTAATGCTTAGTACATCAACCTATGCATGGTTTACTTCTAATAGAACTGTTACTGTTGAGGATATTAATGTTAATGTTGCTGCTAGTGGTGGTATTCAGGTATCTGTTGATGGTACTAGTTGGAAGTCAATTATTACAAATGATGATTTAAAGAATGCGAATGTGACATATAGGGCTGCTACTAATCAGATACCTAGTGTTTTAAAACCTGTATCAACAGCGGCTAAATCATTAAATGATGATGGTTATTTAAGTATGTGGTTAGGAACTGTTGAAACAAGTAATACTATTACTAATAGAGGACAATATATTTTAACTTCAAAGGATGTTAGTGTTGTTAAAGATAATTCAGCAAAAGATGCTGGTGCTGATGCTGGTAGTAACGGACATTTTGTTATGTTTGATTTATTTGTTCGTTTAGATGATAATGGTCAGGATAAGAAACCATTATATTTAACTAAAACTTCTAATGTTACATTTAAATCTGGTGGAACTGATTTAGGTACACAAAATGCTGCTAGAGTTGCTTTTATTAATGAAGGGGAGACTGCTACTGGTTCTGATGTGGCAACTATTCAAGCTTTAAAAACAACAGACATATCTAAAATTTATTTGTGGGAACCTAATTATGATGCTCATACTAATACTGGTATTTCTAATGCATTATCGTTCTATAATAGTACTAATAGTGGAGATGCTTATAATAAGGCTAATGCAAAAGAATCTGTTCCATATTTTGGAACAATAGCAGAGGTTACTACTGAAAATGATGTTCTTTTAAGTAAAGCAAATGCTACTGATAATGCTACACAATTTGCTGCTGTTACACCTAATATTACAACTAAATCTACTTGGGGAACAGAAGCTGCTAATTATGAGAAATTATTTGATTTATCTCCTAATAAGATTGCTAAAGTTAGAATTTATTTCTGGGTTGAAGGACAAGATATTGATTGTGAAAATAATGCATCAGGTGGAGATATTACTTTAAAACTTCAATTTAGTTTAAATAATAAAGATGGCGTTGCAGCTTAATATTTAAATTATTGATATAGAAAATTTTCAACATGTTGTTGAGAATTTTTTTGTTAAAGAGGCTATCCTAATTTTTCTTTTTATATTATAATGAATGATATTCACTATGATGAACAATTAAATGACTATTATTATTATATTCAGAAGAAGATAGATAAAAAAATTCATCTTTACTTATATTCATTAATTAGTGGAAACTTTAGAGAAGTAAAGAAAGTAGATTAGAGGATTAAAAATGAATAATAAAGAATTAGAAAAACAATTAAACGAAATTAAAAAAAGAAATCAAAGAGTAGAATTAGATAAAAAGTGGGAGACTAGTTACACTAGAAGAATTTTTATTATGTTAATTACTTATTTTGTAGTAGTAATTTATTCGGTAATGATTCAGAAAATGGATAGCATATGGCTTTCTTATGCTTTAATTGATACGGGTTTTCTTTCTAGGGAGCATGCAATTTCTATTGTAGAGGATAGAACAAATCATAAAAATGATTCATTAATAGAGGATTTTTGGTATCATTA
>JAQXQC010000067.1 GCA_029100965.1 Bacilli bacterium
TGTGAATTCTAAGCAAAAATTTTACCTTTTTAGGTAGTCAATTCCAAGGGAAAATTTTACATATATAAATTGTAGTGCTAGTCAATTCCAAGGGAAAATTTTACCTTTTTAGATATTGCTTTAATCAATATATTATGTATAATAAAAGTGTTACTTAAAGGGCAAGGCAACGCTGAGGAGCGACCTGAGTATTAGGTAATGATTAAACGAAAAGGAAGTCATAGTACTTCTTTTACTTTACTTCCTTTTTCGGTAATCCATAATCGATAAACCTTGGGGTTTGGGGCAAAGCCCCAATTATCTTAACATCATATTTTTTCTCCACGGATGATCTTTTGGTGGAATTATTTTTTTCTTTTCAATAGGTTTATTATTATCTTTTTCTTTTTTCATTGTTGCATTTCTATCTTCAAGTTCAACTAGCTTATAATAACTTTTTTCTATTTCACACCAATATTCAGCATTGTATGTTATGATAAATTTACATTCAGTTTTTTTCATAAAACATGTAACTTCACCTGTCTCAGGATTAATTGGTATATAATATTTATTATCATATTTAATTGATGAAGCATTATCAATTATTCTAGTGAATCTTTCTGATATTATTAAATTAAGTTCTTGTTCTGAATAATTATTTAATTTCATCATAGAAGATTTTTCATCTATCTCATATGAAAATTTTTTATTTATTTTAGGAATAAATATTTCATTTAAATATTTATTGGCTTCATCAATATCTTTTATGCCTTCGTGTCTAAGTTCAGCGATTAATCTGTTTTTAAATACACCATTTTCTCTTTCTACGTTAGCTTTAGCAGTTGGTATACTTGTAGTTATTAATTCTATACCTAAATCAATACATATTCTACCAAATTGTGTAGTATCTACTTTATTTTCTTGATTTGAAAATGTAGTTCTATTATCTGTTTTTATACGTTTTGGAATACCATAATTAATAATGGTATTAAATAATAATATAAAATAAGCTCTAGTAATTTCTTCATATTCAAACCAGCCACAAAGAACTTTTTTAGTTCCCTTATCAATAGCTAAATGTAAATGTGTTACTACATCGCCAAACCATATTTTAGGTGATGCATCCATTTGAATTTCTTGACCAAAAGCATACATATTACTTGATCTTCTTATATGTGCTTTTTCAAATGCTATTTGTCTAGAATGGAATAATTCAACTTTATCTTCTTGTATTTCTTCATTATTATTAATTGCATTATTCATTCTTTCATTATATAATTTAATTGTTTCTTTATGAGCGATGGGTGAGATTATATCGTCATTAAGAAAATGCATATGCAAAGATGAATATGAAATATCATATTTACCTTTGTATTTTTTATTTTCCATTAATTCTTCATAAAAAGCTTCAAAATTGAAATCATAATATTCATCTAGATATAAACTTTCAATTTCTTCTATAATTTTTCTGCTTAGTTTATTAGATGGAATCTTTCCTTTATTTTTATGTATAAATCCTTCTTTTCCTTGTTCATTATAAATTTTAATTAAATTATAAATTTGTTGCCTAGATTTATTGAGTTCAAATGCTGCTTCTTTTCTTGTTAGTTCACCATTAATAATTTTGGCAATAGTTTCATATGTATTTTGCTCTTTAATATTGAGTTCCATATTATTTCACCTCACTTTCTTGCTTAAAAGCGAGGTATATTATATAGCAAAAGTGTAAAATTTTCCCTTGGAATTGCAAAATATTATTTTATTTTTAGTATGTAAAATTTTTCCTTGGAATTAAAAATTAAAACATGTAAAATTTTCCCTAAAAAATCACAAAATTCCTATAAAAACGAGTCAAAATTCTTGTTTATTTAGGATTTTGATGTTATAATTGGTAATGAATCAGAAGGGAGGGATAGAAATGTCAGTAAATGTTAGAAATAATAATATCGATGGAGCTCTTAGAATCCTTAGAACGCAATCGGCCCCAACCCTTTCTGTACTAAGAGATAAAAAAGAATACAAAAAGCCTGGAGTAAGAAGAAGAGAAGAAAAGAAAAAAAATACTATTAATTCTAGAAGAAATAGTAAGAAGAACAATTATTCAAATAGAAGTAATAGCAAAAAATACGCTGCCTAAGGGAGATGAATAAAATGAGTTTAGCAGAAAGAATAACAGAAGATGTAAAAGTAGCAATGAAGAACCAAGATAAAGAAAAATTAAATGTCATTCGTATGGTAAAAAGTGCTATTCAACTTGCTAAAATAGAGGCAAAACATGATTTATCTGATGAAGAAGTAATAGATGTTATTTCTAAACAAATTAAAATGAGAAAAGATTCTATCGTTGAATTTGAGAAAGCATCTCGTACCGATTTAGCAGAGAATTATAGAAAAGAGATAGAGATTTTAAAAGAGTATATGCCAGAACCTTTATCTATAGAAAAAGTAAAAGAAATCATTGATGATGCCTTTGATAAAATAAAACCAACTTCTCCAAAACAAATGGGACTGATCATGAAAGAGGTAACTCCTCAAGTAAAAGGAAAATTTGATATGGGAGAAGTTAGTAAAATAATAAAAGAAAAATTAAGTAGTAATTAAAAATTAGTAGATAATTTTATCTATTAATTTTTTTTTAGACTTTAGAATAAAGTAAATCGAAAAAAATATCTTTAATTTTATACTAACAGAACTGCAAAAAACACATCTAAATCAGATATGTTTTTGACCAAAATATTATATAGATTTATTTTTTTGCATCAAAGATATAGTAAGTATTATTATTTTGGTTTACTTCTCTCTTTGAATAAACACTTCTAGTATGAGAACCATTTGGGTCGTTAACATGGATTTTTCCTTTATCATCAATTCCAGTTAAAACAATAAAATGCATCGCTTGAGTAAATAATCCTCTATTTTGTAAACTAACCACAGGTCTACCTTTTTGAAGAGCTTTTATCACTGTATTTATATTTCTTGTTGTTGTTACGTTACCAACATTCCATTTTTGTGCTGCCGCACCAAATAAAGAACCATTAGAACCAATGCCGTTAAAATGTCCATTTTGATCAGCCCAAGTAGCAACGGTTTCAACAGGAATATTTTTTCCAGTAAGATATTGAAGAACCATTGTGACAGAAACTATGCCACAACCATTACCGGCCATAGATGCACCACTGTGTACAGGAAAGGTATAACCAAAATATTTAGGATCTCCTTGTTTTATATTAGGAATTTTCATAATACTAGCACTAGTTACAGTTACTGTACATTTCGCTGTTTTTCCATTAGAAGAACGAACAGTAACAGTAGTTTTACCAGCTTTTAAAGCCGTAACTTTTCCATTTTGATTGACAACAGCAACTTTTGGATTACTACTTTTCCAAGTTAAATTTTTATTAGAAGCACCAGATGGAGAAACGATAGCAGTTAATGTCTTATACTTTTTAACTTTCAATTTAAGTGTTTTTTTATCTAATCTAATATTAGATATATTTTTAGAAGAATTATTACTATTATTTCCAGTGTTAGTAGAAAATCCTCCACTAGAACCATTAGCACTAGAATTAGTATAATCATCAAAACTTTCATTAGAACTAGTATCTTTATTATTTGAAAGTTTTAATATAGTATCAAGTTTAGCTCTCTTATAGCAAGTAACGAAGTCAGAATCTAAAACAACATCTCCCATTAAATTAACAAGAAAATTAACAAAAGTAGGAATCAAAAATAGCGCGATACAAAGAATAGTTCTTTTAATCAATACCTTTCCATTCTTTGCCATCTCATCAGTACCATTCGCTAAAACACTTTTGGCTAAATCTACCATAGCCATTAAAATTAATCCCATAGGAATAATAATCCAAACAATTTTAAGGAGCTGCTTAATAAAAAAAATAATTCCTAAAAATGTAGGTTCACTACATAAATCAATTAAAGATAAAATCACTTATACCACCTCTATTAAAATTATAGCATTAAAAAAAATAATAAGCAATTAATTTAATATGAAGAAAAAATATAAAAATCAAAAAAAATACTTACACGAAAATTTTTTTGTGGTATATTGAATAAGCGACAAATTTTATTGTTAGAAAGAGGTGTTAATTTTGAAAAAAATCGATTTAGGAAAAGATGGTATTAATAAACTATTATTATCATTTTCTATCCCATGCGTAATTAGCATGTTAATTAATTCCATTTATAATATTGTTGATCAAATATTTATTGGAAAAGGAGTAGGAACATTAGGAAATGCTGCTACTAATGTAATATTTCCATTAGTCATTATTTTTAATGCCGTAGCCGGACTAATTGGAAATGGAGCCGCAGCAAATTTATCTCTAAAACTAGGAGAAGGAAAGAAAGAAGAAGGAGGAAAAATTATTGGTACTTCTTTTACACTTTCTATACTAGTTTCCATCATTTTAAGTATTTTATCTTATCTATTCTTATCTCAATTAGTTTATGCTTTTGGTTGTACAGAAAAAGTTTACCAATATGCAATAGATTATGGAAAAATTATTATTATAGGAGCTCCATTCATGATGACATACTCAGCCTTAGCCCAAATCATAAGAGCAGATGGTTCACCAAAATATTCCATGATTCTACTAGTAGTAGGAGCAATACTAAATATTATTTTAGACCCAATTTTTATCTTTAGTTTTAATATGGGAGTAAAAGGAGGAGCAATCGCAACCGTTATTGGACAACTGGTATCATTTTTAATGGCAGTTCTTTACTTAAAAAAATTAAAATCAGTAACCATAAAAAAGGAATCATTTAAACTAGATAAAAGTATTTTTAGAACTTTAGGATTAGGATTATCTTCTTTTATTACGCAAATGACAGTACTAACCTTATTTATCTTTATGAACAACATGATGACTAAATATGGAGCACATACAAAATATGGAGCAGATATCCCACTATCTGTTTATGGAGTTATCTCAAAATTAAATAGTTTATATATTTCTACAATTTTAGGAATCTCTATCGGAGCACAACCAATAATAGGATTTAACTATGGTGCTCAAAAATATGATAGGGTAAGAGAAACTCTAAAAAAAGTATTAATAGTAAATTTAATAGTAGGACTTACTTTTAACATTATTTTTTACTGCTTTCCTAAAGAATTAGTTAGTATCTTTATTTCAACCAAAGATCCTAGTTATAAATTATTTATAGAATTTGCCATTTTAATTTGTCATAGTTTTCTAATGTTAATGGGATTAAATTTCCTAGAAATGACAACATCAATCGTTGTCCAATCACTTGGAAATGTCAAAAAAGCAACCGCAGTATCCTTCATCAGACAAATCATTTTATTTATTCCAATAGCATGCTTTCTATGTATAACTTTAAACAAAGGAGTTAAAGGAGTATTACAAGCAGGACCAATTGCTGATGGAATAACCTTCATTATTGCTATTTTCATCATATCTAGTGAATACCAAAAATTATCAAATAAGACATTAGTAGAAGAAAATACTTCTATAGATTTATCTATAAATAAAGATTTATCCAAAGAAAAGATTATTATCACAATCTCAAGAGAATATGGAAGTGGAGGAAGATATGTTGGAAAAATATTAGCAGAAAACTTAAAAGTTCCATTCTATGATAAAGAGTTAATTACCTTAACCAGTAAATCATCAGGACTAGGAAAAGAATACATTGAAAAAAGTGATCAAAAACTATCTAGTGGAAAATTCGAAGGGAATAATGACGATAGAATTTTTATTGCTGAAGAAAAAGTAATAAAAAAACTTGCTAAAACTTCATGTGTTATTGTAGGTAGATGTGCTGACTATATTTTAAAAGATAATAAAAATACAATTTCTATTTTCCTATACAGCAAAGATGAAGATAAAGTAAAAAGAGCAACCAAATATTATGGATTAGAAGAAAAAACAGCTTTAAAACAAATAAAAAAGATAAACAATGAAAGAGCTAAACATTATAAATATTATACCAATAGAAACTGGTATGACTTTAATAACTATAATTTAGCTTTAAATGTGGATACATTGGGAGTAGAAAAAACAGTTAAACTAATTGAAGAATACATAAAGAATCGAAGAAATAAATAATTTCTTTGGTTCGTTTTTGGAAGTATCCCTAAATTAAATGACAAAAATTTCAAAAAAATTAAAATATGTTATATATCTTAATATAGATAGGAGGTCTATAATAATGGAAAAAAGGAGAACAGGACAAGTAATTGCTATTATGGCATTAGTTGTCGGAGTAATAGGAGTATCCATTGGATTTTCTGCATTTTCAAATGCCCTAAAAATTCAATCAAGTGCAACCGTAACACCAGATAAAGATACACTAAATGTTGATTTTTCAAGTTCTGATCAAAGTGTTGATGCAAGTGCAATCACACCAACTGTCTCAGCAGAAACCGTAAAAGCAACAAATGCTGCAATTGACAACACAAATGATCCAACTATCAGCAATTTAAGTGCAACATTTACTGAACCTGGACAAACAGCTACTTATAACTTTTATGCTTATAATGCTGGAGAGTTAACTGCATATTTAAAAAGTATAGTTTATGGTAATGCTACTGGTGAAACAGCAAATAAAGTTTGCAAGGCAAAAGAAGGAGCTACAGATGAATTAGTACAAAAGGCTTGTAATGATATTTCGTTAAAAGTAAAAGTAGGTTCAGAAGCAGAAACAGCTAGTGGCTTAGGAAGTATTTCAGGCCATTCATTAGCAAAAACAAAAGCAGAAGCTATTACGGTTACTTTAGAATATGCTGCCGGTGCTGAAAGAGCAGATGGTGACTTTACCGTTTCATTTGGAGATGTTACTTTAAATTACAGTTCAGCAGATTAGAATAATGGCACGGTTTAACTGTGTCATTTTAAAGTTAGGAGGATAATATGAAAAAAAGCTATATCAAATTAATTATCTTTTCTTTCACTTTTATCCTTTTTTTTCTATTAAATAGTTTGAAATTTCAATTTTTAAATCAAACAACACTAAATATTATTCTAATTTTATTACTAGGATTAACTTATTTTTTATTTGGATTCGAAAAAAATAGAAAACGCTATTGGAAAGATATTGTATTAGAAATTATTATTATATTAATCTCATTTTTTTTGCTCTATTACTTATCAGGAATTTTAATAGGATTTGCCAAAACAAAAAATTACTTAACCATAACGTCCTTTAAAAAATTTATCTTCCCAATATTTAGCTATATTATTTTAAAAGAGTATTTAAGATATCAATTAGTAATGAAGGCAAGTGAAGAGAAAAAATTAATTTACCTAATTTGTATATTTTTTATTGTACTAGAAAATACTGTACCTTTTTCAATTCATCCGCTTTCTTTTAACCAAGAAATGTTTTTATTTCTTGCTTTAACATTTATTCCTTCAATTACAGAAAATATATTATGTACTTATTTATCACTAAATTTTGGGTATATGCCGGGGATAATTTATTTATGGATAACAAAATTATATTTTTACATCCTGCCACTAATTCCTAATCCAAATGAATATATCTATTCTATGATTTTTTTCCTTTTACCAGTTTTTATATTGTTTAAAATAAAAAAATGGCAACAAAAAGATAGAACCAATCCTATTGAAAGAGAGCAACAAAATAAATCAGGACTAATTTATTATTTGCCAGCATTAATCATCACTATAGTTTTAGTTTATTTTGTATCAGGATATTTTAAATACTATGCTATAGCAATCGCAAGTAATTCTATGAGTCCTTGTTTTTACAAAGGGGACGTTGTAATTATTGATCAAAAATATCAAAATCTAAATCAAGGGGATATCATTGCTTTTAAATATGAAGGAACAGTAATAGTTCATAGAATTCATCAAATGATAAAAACAAAGAATGAGTACTTTATTTATACAAAAGGAGATGCCAATCGTAATCCAGATAATTATAAAATAACAAAAGATATGATTTTGGGAGTAGTTAAGTGTAAAATTCCTTACATAGGAAAACCTACTGTATTACTTAACGAATATTGGTAAGAGGTGATAAATCATGCAACTAAAAAACCAAAGTAAAAAGTCAAAAAGAAGAAAAAAAATAAAGAAAGAAAATTTAACTAATCATAAAAAACTATTTGGTAAAATCTATCTATCTTATACAAAAAGATATTTAATCTTTTTATTACTATTTATCATTTTCTTTAGTTTAGGAATCTATTTTATTCTAAATTCAACAGATATTGTACAAGAAGAAAATGTATTTTATCAAGAAAAAAGTAACGTAGATTATTCAGTTTGTTTAAACAATAATGATTTTTATGAAGAAAAATGTTTAGCAAAAGATATGTCTTATATTGCTAGTTTAATTAACAAGATATCCCTTTATTTTAACTATCAATTTATGACCAATAAAGAAGAATTAAATCAACCATTTGAATATGAAATTTTAGCAAAATTAGTCATTGCAAATAATGATACCAATACAAATTATTATGAGAAAAAATATACTTTAGTAGAAAAAACTTCTAATGAAGTAAAAAAGATGGATAAGTACTATACACTAAATAAAAAAATTGACCTAGATTATAATACTTATAATGAAATTGCTAATCGATTTAAATCACAATATGGAATAGATACAAATAGCTATTTAGAAGTATATTTAATCACATATAACAAGATTTCTTCAGAATACACGATACCTTCATCAAGCATTACTTCTCTTCAAATACCTTTATCTCAAAAGGCAATTCAAATTAAACTAAATGCCAAAGAAGTGGACAATAAACAAAATCAATTAGTAACAAAAAATCAATTTTTACTATCCAATGGAATTTACCTTACTTGTGGAGTATTATGTATCTTATTTTCTATTATTTATATTCTTACAGTAATCAAGATGAGCAGTATTTTAGGAAAGAAGAAAAATGAATATGATAAATATTTAAGCAAAATATTAAAAGAATATGATAGATTAATTGTAGAAACTTCTACTTATCCTAAAATAGAGGATTACCATCTTTTAAAAATTAATAGCTTTGATGAATTATTAGATGTAAGAGATAATTTAAGACTTCCCATTATGTATTATAATGTTACCCCTCACCAAAAATCACATTTCTATATTCTTCAAGAAAAAAATATTTATTTATATACCTTAAAATTAGTTGATTTAAGGGAACATTCAAAAATAAATGTTAATATTTTCTAATTTATAATTTGATAAAAAAGACAACTTCTTTAATTTGTGATTTAATTATATTAGCAAAAAAAACAATCACGAAAGAAGTTGTTAATATGATTTTATCACA
>JAQXQC010000068.1 GCA_029100965.1 Bacilli bacterium
AATAACTTCTGGAGAATAATGATATTGATAATCTTTTACCAAACGATGTAAAATTAAATCTGTGTATCTTCTAATAGGAGAAGTAAAATGTGCATAACATTTACTACCAAGACCAAAATGACCAATATTAGTATCTGAATAAACAGCCTTAGCCTGACTTCTAATTGCTAAATCATTAAGGATTTTTGCATCTGATTTATCCTCTAATTGCTTTAAAACATTTTGTAAATCTCTAGCCGTAATATTTTTCTTTTTTCCATTTACTTTATATCCACGAGAAGCCAAGAAACAGAAGAAACTATTTAATCTCTTTTCATCAGGCTTGCTATGAACACGATAAATACCAGGTAATTGTTGATAGAATATAGAACTAGCAACTGTTTCATTCGCGGCAACCATAAAGTTTTCTATCATGTTTTCTCCTGTTCCTTCATTTCTCAAACGAATGTCAACTGGTTTTCCAGCATCATCAACAATAATTTTTGCTTCATTACTATGAAATTCAATATAACCACGTTTAACCATTCTTTGTCTCAACAAATCTGATACATACCTCATTGTTCTTAAATCATCAGCGAATGGTTGATAAGCTTCATCAATGATTCCTTTGTCTAAAATATCATTAACCTTATTATAAGTCATTTGGATTCTACTACGAATAACAGATTCCCCAATCCAATGAGAAATAATCTTACCCGTTGAATCAATCTTCATAATACAAGACATTGAAAGTCGATCAACATTTGGATTTAAAGAACAAATTCCATTTGATAATCGATGAGGTAACATTGGTATTACTCTGTCCACCAAATAAACACTAGTTCCCCTTTCATAAGCTTCCTTATCTAATAAAGTATCTGGTTTTACATAATGACTAACATCCGCAATATGAACACCAAGTTCAAATGTACCATCATCATTCTTTAAAATACTTACGGCATCATCTATATCTTTGGTATCATCTCCATCAATGGTAAAAATAACTCTATTTCTTAAATCAAGACGACCACTTAAATTTTCTCCATCAATATTATCAGGCAAATCTTGAATCGAATCTAATACCTCTTCTGGAAACTGAGGCTTAAAATTATTTTCATAAACAAAAGATAAAATATCTACACCAACATCATTTTTATGACCAATAACATGAGTAACACTACCTAAATATTTATTTTCATCAACAGGCTCTACTACAACCTTATGTCCATCAACAAGCCCCTTTTGACATTCTTTCATAACCTCAATATCAAGTAACTTTTTATTATCCGGATGAACCATACATTTTCCATCCTTAAAATAAACCGTACCAACAAAACTATCCATATTTCTCTTCAAAATACTATGAACTCTTCCTTCAGTCTTATCACCTATCAACTCAATTAAAACAGTATCCAAATTCCTAGCACCATTTAAATTATCATGATGAACATAAATATCTTTCTTTCCTTCACCAATAGATACAAACCCAAATCCCTTTGGATTCATCAACATCTTTCCACTAACTAAGTGACTATTCTTTAATAACAAATATTTCTTCTTTTTTTCACTATAATAAAGAATCCCTTTAGTACACAACTCTTCTAATACTTTCATAACAGCCTTATAATCATCAATAGATTTATAACCCAAAGCATCATTAATCTCAATAGAACTCATTGAAGGTCTACTAGAATTAGACAACAAATTAATTATATCTTGTTCCATTATCTCCACCTCTTTTTATTAATAAAATACTTCTATGGAACTTATGTATTTTATTAATCTTAATCATAAATGTACATCATTTACCTAATAAAAGAATAGCAAAAACACGACCTATAGTCAATAATTCTTCTTATCTTTTTATAGATTTTATTTTTACATACATTTTATTTTTAAACATACATTTTATAACAATCACTCTTCACCACTTTCTCCTACCAATAAATATTCTTTATCAAAAAGAAAAAAGAAATTTAAGTATTTTACTCCTCAAATTTCTAAAAATTTTAAAATGCTTTCTTCTCATTATTTATTATTACAAATTAATCTTCTTATTACTCTTTTTCTCATTAATTAAACATAAAATACAAAGAAGAATAAGATAAATTAAGAAAAGAGGAAATAAGTAATAAATGGAATAGCTAAGACAATCTAATCCTGTAAACTGATATAAATTATTAATATGATTAAAAATATCTATGGTATAAGAAAAATAATACTTTGTTATTAAAGTAACCATTAAAGATAAAACTAATCCAATATCTGCAAGACAAAAAACAGATTTTTTCTTTTTTAAAGAATAGAAAATTAGTACAAAGAAAAAAAGAATAATAAACAAAAAATACCATATTCCTTGTTTAATTAAATATATATTTCCTAAATAAGAAAAGAAAAAATAAAAAAGAAAAAGAAATAAACGATTTTTATGTTCTTTTTCTTTTTGAATGAGAAAAAAGAAAAGAACTAAAGAACATAAAAAGATAATATTAATCCCTGATAATACACCTAAAATACTAGCATTCATAGAATTATCTAAAGTAAAAATAGGAAGAATTCCTAATATTTTAACATTCATCTTTTTTAAGTAGGAAGAATAACTTAAAGTATTTTTTGAATAAGGATAACTTGGTAACGTTTTTACTTGAAAAGCATCCCCTAATTTATCTTGATAACCATATAAAGAATAATAAGAAATTGCCCTCAAAAATTCATTTTTACTTCCATCATCAGAAAAGCCATAAAAAATAGTATCACCAATAACCGTTACAGGAACACTTTCTAAACTAATTTGATAAATATCTTCCAACATTTTTATTTTATCAGTATTTTTTTCATCATGTACCTCATAGCGATATACATTTACGTTATCATATTGTTTTTCTATGCTTTTCAAAAATTGATTTTCAGCTTTACAATGAGAACAAGTGTTAGAATGA
Organism: Bacilli bacterium; assembly: GCA_029100965.1. Classification (GTDB taxonomy): domain Bacteria; phylum Bacillota_I; class Bacilli_A; order RF39; family UBA660; genus RUG11198. Next base: position 2,919 of record JAQXQC010000068.1, read on the forward strand.
AAGAAATAAATATTAACAGAATTTTTAGTATCTGCAAAAACAAAAGATAAAGGACAAAAAGCAAGAAGAATCAAAAGAAAAATCTTTTTCATTCTAATTTCCCTTAAAATTTAAACTTTGATAACATAAATCAAAACATTTAAAAAATTCTTCTATTTCTTCTTTTGTCGTTTTAAAAGAAAGACTAATTCGAATACTATGCATAGCTCTTTTTCGATCTTTTGTCACAGCATACACAGAATCAGACATTGTATTAGAACTAGAACAGGCACTCTTAGTAGAAATATAAATATCATAATTATCCATTGCATGAATAAAAGTTTCTGGCTTTATATTAAGAATACTAATATTAATCGTAGAATAAACAGAATTTGAAGTACTATTAATTAAAACAGAAGGATACTTCTTAAAAAATCCTAAAATACTTTGATTTAATTCCTTAACATAAGAAGTATTCTCCTCAATATGAGGAACAACCAATTCAAGTGCTTTCATAGTGGAAACAATAAGTGGTAGTGCTGGAGTCCCACTGCGATAAACCGTACTAGATTTCCCTCCATGAATAAGATTATCTAACATAATATTCTTCTTCTTTATCAATAATCCTATCCCCTTTAATCCATAAATCTTATGTGCAGAACAAGTGGCAAAATCCATATCATCAAAGCAAAGAGGAATTTTTCCTATTGCCTGAGTACAATCAACATGAAAGAAACATTTTGGATAGTCTCTAACGATTTTAGAAATCTCTTCAATAGGTTGCCTAATCCCAAGTTCACTATCAACAGCACAAATACTAACCAAAATGGTATCATTATTTAATAATTTTTTCAAATGCTCTAAATCTACTTGACCATCATCTTTAATTTTTACATAATCAACAATAAATCCTTGATTAGCTAAATAATTTACCGTAGATAAAACTGAAGAATGTTCTAAAAAGGTAGTAATAATATGCTTACCACGACTCTTATATTTAGAACACACACCCTTAATAACATGATTATTTGCTTCACTAGCTCCACTAGTATAAACAATCTCTTCATCTTTTAAATTTAATAATTCTTTAATTCTTTCTGTTGCGTAATCTTCAAGTTCCTTTGCTTCCATCCCCAATTTATGTAACGAATTACTATTTCCAGGATAATCTAAACAAACTTTATTAAAAGTACTTAACACTCTTTTATCAACCGGTGTTGTTGCAGCATAATCTAAATATATCATTAACTTCTTCCTTCTTTCTTTTACAATTGTACCAAATATTTAAAAAAAAGTTAACAAAAAAAGAAGAGATTATTCTTCAATATTGCTCTTCTCTAGCAAAGAAAGTTGTCCCTTAATTAAACTTTCCATTTTTGTTTTATATACACTATAACTTTTCTTCAACATATCCAACTCTTGTTCAGTCTTTTGAGCAGAAACCAAAGCTTCATGCACAATAGCACTAGCATTATCCTTAGCCTCTTTAACAATTAAATCTGCCTCAGTACGAGCAAGTTCTTTCATTTTATCCGTTGTCTCTTGAGCAGCAATCAAAGCCTTCGCAACTTTTACATCAGTATTTTGACTAGATTGCTTTTTCAAAGTTTCTAATTGCATCAAATAGTTATTATTATCTTCACTCAATCGTTCTAGCTTTTTAATAACCATATCAATAAATTGATTCACTTCTTCTATGTTATATCCATTATTAACAATACTAAATCGTTTCATAACTCACCCTCTAACTTCTACCAATCTAAATCAATATCGTTATTCTTAGCCTTCTTCCCCTTATCATCATCATCAGTAATAGCCCCTTCAACATCAACATTTTTAGGTGTACATAAGAAAATACCAGCACCTATTTTTTGTAAATCTCCACCCAAAGCATAAACTGTACCACTTAAAAAATCTACAATTCTTTTTGCTTGATCAGGCGTTACCCTCTTCATATTCACAACAACAGTATTTTTCTTCTTCAAATGATCAGCAATTTGTTGACTCTCAGAATAAGCACGAGGCTCTAACAAAATCATTTTACCTGTTCCTACACTATTAACCATATCTTCACTCTTTTCAGAATCCTCTACTTCTTCATCATCAATTTCATCTACAATCATCTTCTTCAATTTACTCAAAGCCATAGTATCCTCTCCTTATCATAACTTACAATTATTATACACTAGTTTTTTTTGAAATACAACTTTTTTATCACATTTCACTTTTTTTTGATTTTTCTGTAAATTACTTCAAAGAAAAAACTACTTACCTTCTTTTAAAGATAACAATTTTTTATAAACACCATTCCAAGTCAACGTAGCACACTTCTTCCTAGAAGGCTGTTTAGCAATATCATCATAAACAACAGCCTCCCCTAAAATATCCTTATCATATTCCTTTTCTTCTATCATATCATCATAGTTTTCAATAATCTTAAGTGCCTCATCTATAGTTTTTCCAACCAAAGTAGAAGCCATAATCGAAGTAGAAGAAATACTAATCACACAAGCTTCTCCCTCAAAACTAATATCTTCAATAACGCCATCTTTAATCTTAATATAAACATCAATATTATCAATACAACTTACATTTCTACTATTTAACTTTAAATAATCATCTTCATCATGTCTTAAACGATGATAAGGATTTTGATAATTATCTAAAATAATACTTCTTTTTAATTCTCTATCCATTCTTATCACCTTCTTTTATTTATAATATTTCCGTCCAAATATTCTCTATATTTTTTAAAGCCTCTACTAAAGCATCAATTTCTTCATAAGTATTATAAATTCCCAAACTAACTCGACAAGTATTACTAATATCAAAAACTTGATTTAATATCTTAGAACAATGATTACCACTACGAATACAAATATGATGCTTATCCAAATAAATAGCCACATCTTGACTAAAAATATCCCGAACATTAAAAGTAACAATACTACCAACAGTATCTTCATTATAAATAATAATATTATCTAACTCTTTTAACTTAGAAACAAAATAATTTCTTAATTCATGCTCATATTTCATAATCTTATTCATACCAATATTCTCTAAATAAGAAATTGCTTCTCCCATACCAATAACACCAGCAATATTCTGCGTTCCAGCTTCAAACTTTGTCGGTACTTCACGAAGTTCTACATAACCATCTTTTAAATACATTGCATTCATCCCACCACCATAAATAACAGGATCCATTTCATTTAAAAGATCAAACTTTCCATATAAAAAACCAACACCAGTAGGACCATACATCTTATGAGCACTAGTAACAAAGAAATCAACATCATCTAGACTAACATTCATCTTCAAATGACTAATACTCTGCGCTCCATCCCCAACAACTAAAATTCCTTTTTGATGGGCATAATCAATAATTTCTCTCATCGGCCTGATATCTCCAATAACATTCGTAATATAAGCTAAAGAAATTACCTTAGTCCGAGAAGTAATACTCTTCTTAACATTAAAAATCGTAACTTCATGATGGGAATCAAGAGGAATATATTTTACAAAAATCCCCTTCTCTTTTGCCAAACTAAACCAAGGAAGAACATTAGAAGCATGTTCACTTTCCGTAATTAAAACTTCATCTCCCTCAACTAGTTTTTTCCTAAAATAACCAAAAACAATTCGATTTAATCCATCCGTAGTCCCACTCGTAAAAACAATCTCACTACTATCATTTGCATGAATAAAATTCTTAATCTTCTCACGAACATTCTCATACATACTATCAACTTTTTGACTAATAGAATAATCTCCCCGATGAGCATTAGCACAATAATTACTATAATATGAAACTACACTATCAATAACACATTTAGGTTTTAAAGTAGTAGCCCCATTATCTAAATAAATTAAATCTTGATTAAGCATCGGAAAATCTTCACGATTCATATCTACTCACCTCTTAAATTCTGAATAATGGAAAAAATCATCGCCCTTTTCTCCATATCAACAATCAAATTAGAAAAAATAAATCCCTTTATCAATAAATGAATGGCTTCTGAATAAGAAATCCCACGACTCATCAAGTAAAAAATTTCACTATCCCGAAATCCACCAATTACAGAACCATGTTTAGCAACAACACTATCTTCATCAATAAACATATTAGGAATAATCTTAGCATCAACTTCCCCAAGTGTTAAAATACGACTGGATTGATCCATTACACAATTAGTATTTCCTCTCTTAAGAACACTATTAATATCCAAAGTAATAGAAGATTTATCCAATCCAATACATTTATTTTGAATATCACTAGAAACATTTTTTGCATTATGATTTACTATAATATGATATTCCTCACATCCCCTACTGATACTAGAAAAGCCCTCTTTAAAAGAAGAATTTTTTCCATTCAAATCAATAATCGTATTCTCCAAAACATTTTTATTATAATAAAATTGAAACAATAACAACTGACTATTCTCATCTAAAGAATAATGATTATTAACCTCCAAATCATTATCTACACTACTAATAAATATCTTAGCAACAATATTTTTAAGTATTTTTATAAAACAATTAACTAAAGAACAATCTTGATACTCAATAACATATTCTCCACTCTTCTTAATAATTATTTCACAATTTTTAATAGAAAATACTTCATTATCTATTTCCTCTAAAACATTATTTTTAATAATAATTTTATTCATGATTAGTATCCTCTTCTAAATACTTTGTATACCCATTTGCCTCAATATCACTAGTCAAATGATAGTCCCCAGTCTTAACAATATGCTTATTTCCTAAAATATGAACATAATCAGGCTTTAAATATTCCAATATCATTGAATAATGCGTAATAATCAAAATTGCAACATCAGGATTTTCTTTTTTATAAGAAAGAATATTCTCACATACAATACGAAGACTATCAACATCTAATCCACTATCAAGTTCATCTAAAATAATAAAACTAGGTTTTAATAACTTAATTTGCAATACTTCATTCTTTTTCTTTTCTCCCCCACTAAAGCCAACATTCAAACTACGATGAATTAAATCCTTATTCATTTTTAATTCCAAAACAGCCTTCTCAACATCTTGAATAAATTGATATAACCCAACTCTCTCTTGATTTTTCTGAGCAATAGCCGTTCTCAAGAAATCTTGATTACTAACCCCATCAATTTCCATAGGTGATTGCATAGCTAAAAAGATTCCCTTTCGACTTCTCTCATTAACAGGAAGAGAAAGAATAGACTCCCCATCAAAAAGAATATCTCCATTCTTAACATGATAATGTGTATCACCCATAATTACTCTAGATAAAGTACTCTTACCAACCCCATTAGGTCCCATAATAGTATGAATAGTACCAGGCTCTATCTGTAAATTCAAATGATTTAAAATAATTTTATTTTCTACTTCTACCGTTAAATTCTTAATTTCTAATTTCATTTTCTCATCACCACTTTCAAGCAAAAATATTATACCACGAAAAACTTACTTTTGAAAAGAAAAAAGCATGACAAAAATCACACTACTGATAAGGAGAAAAAGATTTAATTTTTTTACTTTTTTTCAATTTTAAAATAGAACGCTGACAAATTTTCCTAACACCCTCGCAAGTAAGATGATATTCCTCTCCGATTTGCTGTAACCCCATAGCATCATCTAATTGATAGCCAATTCTTTTAAATAAAATCTCTCTATCTCTTGGAGAAAGAATTTGAAAAATATCTTGAATTAAAATAGAAAAATCATACCCATCTAACACTTCATCTACATCTTCAAATTTATCTATCTCATAAGAAATATTATCAATTAAACTAGCATTATCTTGTTCAAAATAACCATCATTTTCACTATTAACCATCTTCTGTAAAGAATCACAAACAAAATTATCTCTTTCTCGAATAAAAGACAATAACTTAACATCCTTAAAATTTAACTTTAAAGCAAGTTCCTCATCAGTAATTTTCTTTCCATAATAAAAATAATACATATCCGTAATTTTCATTGCCCTATTCTGTAAACTAGCAATCCCCAAAGGCATACCAAAAAGATGATAATCTACATAAGCACTATTAAATATAGCTCTTTTAATATTAAAATAAGCATATGAACAAAAATGAATACACCTACGAATATCAAACTTGAAAATTGCCTCAGTAAGACCAATCATACCACATTGTTCCAAATCAGTAATATGCCAATCCCTAAAATAAAGACTAACATAATGTTTTACTAACCGAATATTATAAACTTGAAACAAATAAACAGCCTTACTATAATCCAAATACATATCAACCTGTTCCAATAATTCTTCCTCAGAAAGACTTGAACCCTCACTAAAAGAAATAGCTAAATCTAAACAAGAAAGAACTTTATCCTCTTGAAGTCCTTTTTGATATTTTTTTAAAATTATTTGAAAATACTGATCAAAATTTGAACATCTATTACAATCAGAATAAAATTTTCTAAATTTTTCTACCAACTTTTTCCCAGTATCAGTACTTTTAATTGAAGAAAATACCTTTTCTAAATCTAAATCAACATAACTATCTTGATGAGCAAAAATTTGAATATAATCTTTCTTTAATAAATGAAATCCATAATAAACTTCATCCTCTAAAGAAAATAAACTTTTTCCATTTCGTTTATTGACAGAACTTTTTTTCATCTGTTGAAGAATATCTTCATAAAATAAATTCTTATCCAAAGTAGATAAGTAATAGCCAAACTTTTCCCAAATTTCTTCTAAAGAAATTCCTCCTTGAATACTTTTTTCAATTTCTAAATCAAAATACTGATTTATCTTCTCTTTTCCATAACAAGAAATTAACCGATGATAAGTATGCATATCAATTCTTTTTAACTTTTTTATCTCATACTCCATAAAATTACCTCCAGTTAAAATTCGAAAATATATTCTATGATAAGAACATAAGCCTGTCAACCTTAAATTTACAAAAAGGAAAAAGAAGAATAAGTATTTTCTATCCATTAACATATATTTTACTGAGGTGATAAAAATAGAAAAAAAGTTAATCAAAACAAGAATAATCGCTGTATTTGGTATTTTCTTCTTATCTTTTCCCAGCCATTTTATTTACAATCTATTCCCTAATATCTTATTCTCTTTCTTTTTTCCCATAAATGAATCTATCTTTGAACATTTAAAAATACTTTTTACTTCAACCATAATCTACGGATTATTTGATTATCTCCTCTTAAAAAAAGAACAAATAAAAGTAAATAACTTTTCTTTTAACCTATTCTTAAGTAGTACTTTATCCATCCTAATTTTTTTACTGTTATATCTTCCTATCTATTATATCATTGGAGAATTTTTACCCGTAACATTATTACTAATGCTACTTACTTACTCCTTATGTCAATTAATTGCCTATTATATCTTAAATACTAAAAAAATTCCTTATCTAAATACATTATCCATTTTATTTATTATCTTAATCTATTTAAATTTTATTATTCTAACCTATTCTCCTCCTAAAGAAGATCTATTTAAAGATCCTATTACCAATACTTACGGCTTTAAAAAAGAACAAATTTATCCTTAAATTTGCTCTTTTTTATAAACTAATAAATTTTTTAGCTGTCCTAACCATCTGTGCAGAATATCCCATCTCATTATCATACCAAGCAATAACTTTAACAAGTTGACCATTCTCCCCATCTAAAACATCAGTCAAATTCCCATCAACAGTAGCCCCACAAGTAGAAGAAATAATATCACTAGAAACAATAGGATCATCCGTATAATGTAATGTCTCATTCACGTTTGCTTTAAATAAATCGTTAATTTCTGATACAGTAACATTCTTCTTCAATTGTAAAGTTAAATCAACTAAAGAACCATCGCTAACAGGAACCCGCATTGCACCACCTTTCATCTTTCCATTCAAACTAGGAATAACTTTACCAATTGCTTTAGCAGCTCCAGTTGAGGTAGGAACAATATTCATCCCACAAGCTCTTCCTCTTCTTGCTTGAATTCCTTTCTTATGCGCAACATCTAAAGTAACTTGATCATTAGTATAAGCATGAATAGTAGTCATATATCCTTTTTCAATTCCATATTCCTTTTCTAAAACAGAAAGTACAGGTGCTAAACAATTTGTTGTACAACTAGCAGCACTAATAATCTCTTCTGTTCCATCTAAAATATCATCATTAACATGATAAACAATAGTCTTAATATCTCCTTTAGCAGGAGCAGAAATAATAACCTTTTTAGCCCCTGCTTCAATATGAGCATGAGCCTTTGTAACATCAACAAATCTTCCCGTACACTCAAAAACCAAATCAATTCCTAATTCATCCCACGGAAGTTTACTAGGATCAGTTTCGCTATAAACATGTATATGACGATTTCCTACAATAATACCATCTTCATCAAAAGAAACTTCTTCTCGATAAACACGATGATTTGTATCATACTTAAGTAAATAAGCCAACTGCTCACTATCAGTCAAATCATTAATCGCAACAACCTCTACTTCTGGATCATTCTCCATAATTCGAAATACCAATCGACCAATTCTACCAAAACCATTAATTGCTATTCTCTTCACTTTATCATCCTCCTACTAAATCTTACCAAAAAGAAAAAACTTTATCAAGTTAATTTACATTATACGTAACCAAAATACTAAAGTAAGAATAAAATAAAATGATAAAAGGAGGAAAAATGAAAAAAATTATTTTAATTTGTTCAATTATGATTATTTTGGCACTTGGCATAACATTTGGCATAAACACCCAAAAGAAAAATAACAAGGATAGTAACTTAAAGAAAGTAACTCTAACAGAGGTAACACACAGTATCTTTTATGCTCCCCAATACTTAGCAGATGCTCTAGGTTATTTTAAAGATGAAGGATTAGACGTAGAAATTACCTTATCACAAGGTGCTGATGCAGTAATGTCCGCCGTTTTATCCGGAGATGCAGACATCGGATTTTGTGGCACAGAAGCAACAATATAGGTTGTTGCCAAAAAAGAAAAAGATACTAATTCAAAACGAATAGTATCACAATAGAAGCAATTAACAAAACAGCAGACAAGATAAAAACAATAACAGGTAAAGAAATAAAAGCAGATTTTCTATGATTTCCAACAATAGATTGAACATTATTATTAATCAAAGTAGGATTGTATCCCATATAAGTAGCAGAATCTTTCGCATACATCTCACTAACTCCATTTTGATTATCCTTTTTCTTATTTAAAATAGAATTATCCACATCTCCCCGATAAATATTGTCTTTTAAAGGAACAGAAGAATACTTATCCTTATCTTCTTTCTCTAAAGAATTTTCTTCTAATTCCTGTCTTACTTCTTCTAAAGTATTTTGAGGAATAGAATTAACTGAATCCACCATATGAGAAACTGTCCCATTTTCTCCCGGAATAGAACTAGTAGCATCCTCTACTTTTTCTTTGGAAGAAGAAACTGTCGATGAATTTAAAACATTGCTTTCTAAAGGAACAACTTTTTCCACCCTTTTAGGAAGATATTGAATTTCTCCCACCAAGTGCAACTGATCAATAATCATCTGACATTGTGCATCTAAACTAGAATCCGGAATCAAAAAGATAATACGACTAGAAACTTTAACATTTTCCTTACTCTTTTTATGATAATACTTAAAAATAGCATCTTTAATTAAATTAATATCTCCAACACCAGTAGCATTAATATAAACATTTCCATCATTTTTTCCCTGATAATCTTTATTTCCTAAAATAACATAAAACTGACAAACCTTATCCATACTAAATCACCAATACCTTCTAATTAACTTTTAATATTATAACACTATCTAAAGTATTTTGTAAAATGATTTAACAAAAAAATATTTATTTACACAAGAACACTTTGAATAAATATACATCTTCATACGGATAAATAAACATCTTAGAAAAAGAATGAATATTCCAAATTTTTCCTATAAAATCATTAGAAAAAGAACTACACTTTGGACAATAATAATATAAGTAATAAATATCTTTATATTTCTTTTTTCTTAAAGTAAAATATCTTTTATGTTTAACACAATAAATCTTTCTAAAATAATTATTTTTATTTTTCCTTCTCTTTTCAATAATTTCTTGAACTTTATTCCAAACAAATTCATCAACAATAGGAGGAATTTTCTCATAATCTTTATAAACAACCCAATTCTTCTTATCTATATTTTTCCTAATATTCTTTTTATAATCAATTACCCTAGTTTTTCCTCCACAATAATACCCCTTATATTTATAGTTTATAAGAATTCGTTTAATTCCTGTACTATCTAGTTTTTTATGATATTTAGAAAAAATCATTTCACTAATTTCACGATAATTATATTTTTCACTAGAAAACCAAGTATAAATATCCCGAACAATCAAAGCTTCTTCTTCATCAATATAAAGTTTTCCCTTCTTCTTATAATAACCAAGTAAATTACTATTTCCTAAAACAATCCCTCTCTCAATCGATTGCCTCAATCCAAATCTTACACTTTCAGATAATTTTCTAAGTTCATCCTGAGCAATAGAAGCCATTAAAGTAAGACGAAACTCACTATCTGAATAAAAAGTATTAATATTATCATTTAAAAAAAAGACACCTACCCCATTTTGAAGAAATAATTCCGTATATAAAATACTATCAATCGTATTTCTAGCAAATCGAGAAACACTTTTTGTTAAAATTAAATCAAAACAATGCCTTTTCCCATCTTCTATCATTCTTAAAAAACTTTCTCTTCTTTTCACATCTTTTCCACTTATTCCTTCATCAACATAACCAGGAATAAAAATCCAATTAGAATAATTTTGAATATATCTAGAAAAATAATCTGATTGGTTAATAATACTACTAGATTGTTCTTCATGATCAGTACTCACTCTAGCATAATAAGTTACCCTTAAGGATAAATCATAAATCGTCTTTCCTTTCCTAATTTCCTCTTGAATATCCACCTATTTCCCTCCTATAATAGAAATATGAACAAAAAAAAAGAATATGCTAATACAATCTCATAGGATTAACAGCATACCCTCCTCGATAAGGTTCTCCAATATATAAACAAAAATGTAAATGTGTCCCTAAATAAGGAGAAACAGCAGTAGGAACAGGAATAACATTACCAGTATTTCCCATAGAAGCAATAACTTGTCCTTTAGAAACATTATCTCCTACTTTAACATGAATATCTTTTAAATGCATATAAACAGTATAATAATTAGAAGAATTATGCTTAATAATAACATAATTTCCTCCTCTTCCATTACATGCTAAATTACCAGCAATACAACCAGCTTTAACCGTTGTTACAACACCATTATTAGCAGCATAAATATTGGTTCCATATCCCTTAAAAATATCTAAAGCCTTATGCCCAGCACTAAAATAAGTAGTAATTGTATATCCACCATCAGTAGGCCATGCCCATCCATCTGAAACAGGAGTATTTGCCATTTGAACAACATTAGAAGAAGAATTATTAGCAACACTAGTAACATTTGTATCTTGATAAACAACCTTATCATAATCTACATTAAGCACTCCTACCTCATTAACAGAAAGCTGATTACTGTAATCAATAAATAAAGAATTCAAACTATCGTTATCAACAAACATTACCACAATTAAAAGAATAATCATAAAAGACAATAGAAAAATACTTATTTCTTTCGTAACCTCATTCATCGCCATTCCCCCAAACTTGGCTCTATATTCTAAACTATTTTTTTTGTTTTGTCAACCATTAGTAAAACTTTTTTCTTCAAAATAACAACAACCTATGTATACAACAAAGGAGAAAAAGATTATCCCAAAACTTTTGCAGGATTAACCAAAAGAGATGGTTCTTTCATTGTCTCAAGAACCAAAATTGATAATTTTACGCTAAATGATTTAAAAGGCAAACATATTATTGGAGGAAGAAAAGGAGGAATGCCAGAAATGACCTTAGAATATACTTTAAAAGAAAATGGCATTGATCCCAAAAAAGACTTAACCATAGATACTTCTATCGCTTTTTCCGCAATGTCAGGAGCATTCATTGGTGGAACAGGAGATTTCGTAACCTTATTTGAACCAAATGCTCTAGAATTAACCAAACAAAATCTAGGTTATACCGTAGCCTACTTAGGTGCATTAGGAGGAGAAGTTCCTTATACTGCTTATAATGCAAGAAAAAGTTATATCGAAAAAAATCCAGATATCATTAAAGGATTTTCAAAAGCTATTGATAAAGCATTAAAATATGTCGAAAAAGAAAACGCAGAAACAATCGCTAATCACATTATTGATTATTTCCCTAATACATCATTAAATGATCTAATAACTATTGTTGATGAATACAAAAAAGGTGATGCTTGGAAAAAAGATATCTCCATCAACGAAGAAGAATGGAATCATATCCAAGATATCATCATTTCTGCTGGCTTACTAGACACTTATGCCCCTTACCAAGATTTAATTGACACAACCAATTTCAATTCATGAACAAAAAAATCCTAGAAATAAAAAATTTATCCAAAACATATTATACCAAAGAAAAAGAAATACTAGCTATCGATAACATTAGCTTTCCATTAGAAGAAGAAAGCATAACAGCAATAATAGGACCATCAGGATGTGGAAAATCAACTCTCTTAAATATTATTGGTTCTCTTGAAAATAAAACAAACGGCGAAATTATTTTTAATAAAAAGACTCCTCGAATAGGTTATATGTTTCAAAATGACTGTCTATTTCCATGGCTAAATGTTTTAGATAACTGTCTAATTGGATTAAAAATAAAAAAAGAATTAACCAAAGAAAAAAAAGAAAAAGTCATCTCTCTTCTAAAAAATTATGGATTAAAAGACTTTATTTATAGTTATCCCACAAATTTATCAGGTGGCATGAAACAAAGAGTTGCTTTAATCAGAACATTAGCAACTAATCCAGATATTTTACTTTTAGATGAACCATTCTCAGCCTTAGACTTTGAAACTAGACTTCGTGTATCAGATGATGTATATAAGATTATCAAAAAAGAAAAAAAAACAACAATTATTATAACTCATGATATTGAGGAAGCAATAGCTTTTTCTGAACAAGTAATTGTCTTATCAAAGCGCCCTGCTAAAATAAAAAAAATTTACGATATCAAATTAAATGATACTTTTGGTCCTATCCAAAATAGAATGGCGAAAAATTTTCAACAGTATTATCAAAAAATATGGGAAGTGTTCGATCATGAAGTCTAAAGGATATAAAAAATACTTAAAAAAAATTAGACAAAATAAAATATTAGTTATATTTAGTCAGATTTTTATCCTTTTATTTCTTATTATTTTGTGGCAAAAATTAGTTGATAATAATATAATTAATTCCTTTATTAGTTCTTCTCCTAAAAATGTTGTTAAAACAATAATTGATTTATATCTTCATAACAATCTTATTCATCATATTTTAGTTACTATTTATGAAACATTTATTAGTTTTAGTTTAGGAACAATTTTAGGAATATTAATTGCTATTTTCTTATGGTATAATCCATTTATTGCTAAAGTTATTGATCCTTATCTCACCATCTTTAATTCACTACCTAAAGTATCATTAGGCCCCATCTTAATTATTTGGGTAGGTGCAAATACTAAATCTATTATTGTAATGTCTTTACTTATTTCCTTAATTATTACAATAATTACTGTTTATAATGGATTTATAGCAACTGACAAAAATAAAATAAAATTATTAAAATCTTTTCAAGCAAATAAATTCCAAATTTTAAGATATTTAATTATTCCTAGTAATTATCCTACAATTATTTCTAGCTTAAAAATTAATGTTAGTATGTCATTAATAGGAGTTATTATGGGAGAACTACTGGTATCAAAAGAAGGCATCGGATATTTAATTATGTATGGTTCTCAAGTATTTAATTTAGATTTAGTAATTACTGGTATTATTATATTAATGATTGTATCCTATCTTATGTATCTATTGATTAACTATATTGAAAAAATTCTAATTAAAACCTACTAAAAATAGTTCTTCAAAAATCAATGACTCTAATAAATCACATCTATATTTTTAGATGTGATTTTCATTATATTTTGTTTAAATAATAAAATTCTATAGGCAATATCCAAAAATAAAAGTTACAATTTGACGAAATAAAAACAACTTTGTAAACTGTTGTTAAAATTAAAAAATACAGTAGGAAATTGTTAATATGGGTATATCACAAAAATTAGAAAAATTTCATAAAAATCAAATTAAAAGTATAAAAAATGAAAAAAATCATGAATCTAAAATAAGATAAATAGATGCTTTAGTATTAGTTGTTGGCAGACATTGCATTTCTGCAATGGCTAGTAAAATTAATGGTCGCAGAAAATCTATAAGAAAATGCCATCTGATAGTAAAAAATAATCTTGAAATTAAGACAAATAAAAACAAGTGTGAAAGAAAAAAAGATTACAGTAATTTATTCTAAACTTGAAACTGATATCAAGACTTGAAAAATTATGGAATGGAATGTTATTTTCAACAAGACAAATTTGTATAAAAGTTATGGAACACTTAACAAGGAAGAATGTAAAAGCTAAAGTTAAATATATTACAAAAGAATATAAAAAAGTGTTGTCTATTCTAAAGAAGAAGTGAATAAGTACGAGGGTGTTAATATACATAGAAATGAAAATTAAAAAAAATGGAGTATTCTAATTACTCCATTAATCTAAATTGTAACTTTTATTTTTGAATATTGCCTATATTCCATTAGTATCGCTCTTTAATAATATTTTTACTGCAATAATAAGTAATTAAGAAATATCCTCCATATATAACGACTATAAATATAGCAGTCATTATAATTGATGGTAATAATTGTTCATTACCAAATACCTCTAAAATTTTCATAGCAAACATTATTCCAAATACAGAATGGATTAGAGCCAATATTAATGGTAGCATAAAGAATATTGCAATTTGTCTAAATAATGCTTTATTAATCATCTTTTCATCTGTACCAATTTTTCTTAACATTCTAAATCTTTGTTTATTATCACTACTTTCAGATAATTCTTTTAATCCAAGTATTGCTGCACTACTAATTAGAAAGATAACTCCCAAATATAACCCAATAAATGTTACCATTGCTGATAATCCAGTTGTTGCCTCTTTGATAGATAACTTAGTAGAACCACTAGGAAGTAAATAATCGTTTGCTTTTGGATTTTTTGCTAGTTTATTAATATTATCTTCTATTTTTATGATTTCTTCTTTATCAGTAGCAATATAATTACCTATAAGATGATTTTTAATTAAATAATTTTCATCTATGACATTATCAGAAACTAATATAATTCCTGTATTAATATGATTACTAGACATTTCTAGAAAACCATCTCGGCAAGAATCATATTTTGGTTTTAATGTATGACCAAACAAATTGATTTGTTCCCCGTTTTTTAGAGCAATATTCCTAATTTCAACCATTGATTTAAAATCTGCAACTATCATATATTCATCATCTTTAAGAGAATATTCTTCATTTCCATAAAACCTAGCCACTTTATTATAATCGCTTATTTTCATTATTGATTCTTTTGTATCATATTGCAAAAAAGGAAAACTTGTTCTTACTTCAACTAGTTTCGATCCTAGAGTTTGATTCATAGTTAAGTCTGGTGTTGCATAAGTATTAATTTCAATATATTCCTTTATATCTTTAGTAATATCATAATTGAATACATCAAACATTTCTAATGCAGTATAATGAGAATTTTTAATTTGATTATCATTATAACCATATTTTCTAAAACTATCATAGTATTTATCCATGTTCATATTAATTGTAAATTCAAAGTCAGCTGGTGCTAGTTCTCTTATGTTAGCATTCATTGAATTTTTCATTGTTAGACAAGCAGATAATAAACATATTGTAATAAATAACATTAAACAAATAATTGTTGTTGAAAAAACTGTTGTATTGATTTTGCTACTAAACTGTCTTAAAGTAAAACTATTTAATCCTTTATAATAAAATTTCTTTATACTCATAGCAATTCTTAAAATAAGTCCTGATAAAGACCAAAAAATAAAGAATGTTGATACTGCTCCCATTACTATTGGTTTTAATATATCTTTAACATCTTGTAAAGTAAGAAACTCAACTGTTACCATGTGATATGCTTTACCCAAAACTAAGCATGAAATAATAAAAATAATTATACATAAAATTGGATTTTTAAGTTTAATTTTTTCACTTTTTTTTGCACCATTTAATAAATCTATTAACTTACATTTGCTTACGCTATAAGTATTAAAAATCATTACAAGTAAGTACATAATTCCAAAGTAAATTATAGTTTTAATACAAGATGCTTTAGAAAATACAAATGCGAATTTTGTAAGATTTGCTTCAAACATATTAGCAACTACTAAACTCATTAATTGGGATAGAATAATACCTATTCCAAGACCTACTAATAATGAGATAATTCCAATAAATAGTGTTTCAAAGAATAGAATCATAGATATTTTTCTTTTACTCATACCAAGAGTTAAATAAATACCAAATTCTTTATTTCTTCTTTTTATTAAAAATCTTGAAGCATATATAATCAAAAATCCTAGTATAAATGACACAAATACACTAACTCCAGATAACATTGTCATCATAAGTTCAATTAATTCTTCAGCAGATGATGATACATCTAACATTACTGTTTGTGAGCCAAGTGCATTAAATACATAAAATATTGCTACACCAAGAATTAAAGTAAAAAAGTAGATGGCATAGTCTTTCATACTTTTCTTAATGTTTTTTATTGATAATTTACAAAGCATCATTTAAATCGCCACCAAGTAATGTTACTACATCAATAATCTTATCAAAAAATTCTTTCCTAGAATCATTACCTTTATGAATCTCTTTAAAAATTTTACCATCTTTGATAAAGACCACTCTTTGTGCATAAGAGGCAGTAAAAGCATCATGAGTTACCATAAGAATTGTTGCTGAAAGTTCTTCGTTTAAATGATTAAATTTTTCAAGTAACATTTTAGCAGATTTAGAATCTAATGCTCCTGTTGGCTCATCTGCAAGTATTAACTTTGGATCTGTAATAATTGCTCTAGCAGATGCAACTCTTTGTTTTTGTCCTCCACTCATTTGATAAGGATATTTCTTTAAGATATCTTTAATATCTAATTCATCAGCAACTTTCTTTATCTTTTCTTCAATTTCTGATACATTAGCATTTTGAATAGATAGAGCAAGTGCAATATTTTCATAGGCAGTTAAAGTATCTAACAAGTTAAAATCCTGAAAGATAAATCCCAATTCTTCTCTTCTAAATTTATTAAGTTGGTTTCCTTTTAATTTTGTTATATCTTCACCACCAACATAGATATGCCCAGATGTTACTCTATCAATAGTAGAAATAACATTTAAAAGAGTAGTTTTACCTGATCCAGATGCTCCCATGATAGCAACAAATTCGCCTTTATCAACTTCAAATGATAAATTATCAATCGCCTTTGTTAAAGATGAACGACTACCATAGTATTTTTCAATTTTGTCAACTTTTAAAATATTTTCCATATAATTTCTCCTTCCATAAATAATAATAAATTAAAAATATTATTTTGTCGTTCGTTCAATATTACAAAACGTTACAATTTTGTAATATTACTTTAAAACTTCGTAATATTTGTCTTTTGCAAATGTTATATATACTCGTGTATATTCATTTTCTTTTGATTCAATATTTATTTTATGCCCTAGTTTACTACACATATTTTTAGCAATAAATAATCCCATACCAGTTGATTTACTTGTATTCCTTCCATTTTCTCCTGTAAAGGACTTATCAAATACTTGCTTTAAATCAGAAGCTTTTATTCCTATGCCATTATCTTCAATTATAAGTGTAGTTTTATATTTTTCATCTCTTACAGATATTTTGATGTAAGAATTATTAATATCTCTTTTATATTTAATACAATTATTAATAATTTGACCTAATATAAATTCTAACCATTTAGAATCGGTTAAGACTTTAACATTAACGTTTTCAACATTATAATCAACTTTATTTTCTAGTAGGTCAACCATGTTTTTAAGACCTACATTTTTTATTACTTTTGATAATTCTGTATCTTTTATCAGGTAATCTTTTTCTGCATTCTCACTTCTTACATAATATAATACTTGCTCTACATAATCCTCTAATCGTTTTAGTTGTGATTTTGTCTTTTTATCAAATTTATCTTTATGATTATTACTAATCAATATTAAAGTTGCTAATGGAATTTTTACTTCATGGATCCACATTTCTATATAGTTTTTAAAGTCATCCCATTGTTCTTCTATTCTCTTAACATTTTCACTCATTGATTTATTAATTTCATAGAGTGCTTGATACAATAATTTGCCTTCATAAAATACTGGTTTATCAAGAGTTTCTAATACTAAATAACCTTTATCTAATGCCTCAATATTAGAAATTAATTCTGTATAAAATTTTTTCTTTCTTAAATAATCAATTAATAAAAGCGATAAACTCCAAATGATTAATACAAATATTGTGGCAATTATTACAACATTATCAATTTTAAAAGCAAAGAATATAAGCAATATGATACCAATACTAATTAGTGATAAAAGAAGTGCATAAAGTTTATCTTTTAAATATCTACCAAATTTCATAATAAAATATAGCCCATTCCTTTTCTAGTATCTATTGCATTTTCATAGCCAACACTTTTTAATTTTGCTCTTAATCTACTTATATTTACAGTTAAAGCATTATCATTGATAAACTCATCATTGTTCCATAAATCTGTCATCAGCTCATCTCTAGTAACAATTTTATTTTGATGATTAAGTAAAAAACAAAATATTATCATCTCATTTTTAGTTAAAATAATTTCTACATTTTCTTTTTTTATAATTCCTTTTTGGACATTTATTTTTAAATCTTTATATGAA
>JAQXQC010000069.1 GCA_029100965.1 Bacilli bacterium
ATGATACACCTGGATATGTGTAAAGAAGGGAGGCGAAAATATATGGCAACAATTAACCAAAGACTAAGAGGAAAAGGACAAAAAAGAAGAAAAAGTAAATCACCTGCATTATTAACAAGATTAGATACAGTAAACAATAAAACTGTAAATCAAAACTCTCCTCAAAAAAGAGGTGTTTGTGTACGTGTTGGAACAATGACTCCAAAGAAACCAAACTCAGCATTAAGAAAATATGCTCGTGTTAGATTATCAAATGGTATGGAAGTAACTTGTTATATTCCAGGAATTGGACACAACCTACAAGAACACTCAGTTGTATTAGTTCGTGGAGGACGTGTTAAAGACTTAATCGGTGTTCGTTATCACATCATTCGTGGAACAATGGATACAGCAGGAGTTCAAAATCGTATGCAAGGTCGTTCTAAATACGGAGCAAAGAAACCTAAGAAATAAAATTAAAATGAGAAAATTAGAAGTAAAGGAGGAGAAAGAATGCGTAAAAGACGTGCAGTAAAAAGAGACGTATTACCAGATTCATTATACAAATCAAAAGTTGTTACAAAATTAATCAATCAAATCATGATTGACGGAAAAAAAGGAACAGCACAAAGAATTGTATATGATGCATTTGACATGATTAAAGAAAAAACTGGCGAAGACGCTATGGTTGTATTCGAACGTGCAATGGAAAATATCAAACCTGCTCTAGAAGTAAAATCTAGAAGAGTAGGAGGAGCAAACTACCAAGTACCAGTAGAAGTTAAACAAGAACGTGCACAAGCACTAGCATTTCGTTGGTTAGCACAATATGCAAGATTAAGAAGTGGTCATACAATGGCTGAAAAATTAGCAAATGAAATCATCGATGCTTCCAATGGTATTGGTGCATCTGTTAAGAAAAAAGAAGATACTCACAAAATGGCAGAAGCAAACAAAGCATTTGCTCATTATAGATGGTAGAAAGGAAAAGACAATATGGCTCGAAAAATTTCGTTACAAAATACTCGTAACATTGGAATTATGGCTCACATTGATGCTGGTAAAACAACTTGTACAGAACGTATTTTATACCATACTGGAAAAATCCACAAAATTGGGGAAACTCATGATGGAGCAGCCCAAATGGACTGGATGGAACAAGAACAAGAACGTGGTATTACCATTACTTCTGCTGCAACAACAGCATTCTGGAAGGGCTATCGTTTCAATATCATCGATACTCCAGGTCACGTAGACTTCACAATCGAAGTACAAAGAAGCTTAAGAGTATTAGATGGAGCTGTTTTATTACTAGATTCACAAGCTGGTGTTGAACCACAAAGTGAAACAGTATGGAGACAAGCAAATGAATATAAAGTACCAAGAATCATTTTCTCTAACAAAATGGATAAAATGGGTGCTGATTTCTACAAAAGCTTACAAAGCGTAAGTGACAGATTAGGAGCAAAAACTGCTGCTATTGAACTTCCAATTGGTGCAGAATCAGAATTCAATGGTGTAATTGACTTAGTTACCATGAAAGCATATCACTTTGATGGAAAACAAGAAGAAAATTATACAGAAATTGAAATTCCAGAAGATTTAAAAGACAAAGCAGAAGAATATAGAAACATTTTAATTGAAGCTGCTGCAGACTTTGATGAAGAATTAATGATGACATACCTAGATGGTGGTGAAGTTACTGTTGATGCATTAAAGAAAGCAATTCGTAAAGGTGTTTTATCTGCAGAATTCTTCCCATTCATGTGTGGAACTGCCCTAGGAAATATGGGTGTAAAATTACTTCTAGATGCTGTTGTAGATTACCTACCAGCACCAACAGATGTTGCATCAATTGAATGTATGGATTCTAAAGGAAATGAAGTATTAAGACATCCATCAGATTCTGAACCATTCACTGCCTTAGCATTTAAAGTAATGACAGATCCATTTGTTGGAAGACTTACATTCTTCAGAGTATATTCAGGTACATTAAAGAGTGGTTCTTATGTATTAAACTCAACAAAGAATGTAAAAGAAAGAGTAGGAAGAATCCTACAAATGCACGCTAATCACAGAGAAGAGATTTCAGAAGTATTCGCTGGAGATATCGGAGCAATCGTTGGACTTAAAAATACAACAACTGCTGATACATTATGTGATGAGAAAAATCCATGTATCATGAAAGGTATGGAATTCCCAGAACCAGTTATCTCACAAGCTCTAGAACCAAAATCTAAAGCAGATCAAGATAAAATGGCATTAGCATTAACAAAATTAGCAGAAGAAGATCCAACATTTAGAATGCACACTGACCCAGAAACAGGTCAAACTGTAATTTCTGGTATGGGAGAATTACACCTTGATATTCAAGTAGATAGATTAAGAAGAGAATTTGGTGTTGAAGCAACCGTAGGAGCACCTCAAGTTGCTTATCGTGAAACAATTACTCAAACTGCTGAATGTGAAGGAAAACACATTAAACAATCTGGTGGACGTGGACAATATGGACATGTTTGGATTCGTTTTGAACCAAATCCTGATAAAGGATATGAATTTGTAGACAATATCGTAGGAGGAGTAGTTCCAAGAGAATATATTTCCGTTATCGATAAAGGATTACAAGAAGCAATGACAACTGGTGTTTTAGCTGGATACCCTATGGTAGACGTAAAAGCAACTTTATTTGATGGTTCATACCATGATGTTGACTCATCAGAAATGGCCTTCAAAATAGCAGCAAGCTTAGCTTTGAAGGAAGCAAGAAACAAATGTAAACCAGTATTACTTGAACCAATCATGAAAGTACAAGTTATTGTACCAGATGAATATTTAGGTAATGTTATGGGAGATATTACATCACGTCGTGGAAAACCAATGGGACAAGAATCACGTGGTAACGCTCTAGTAATAGATGCTATGGTGCCATTAGCTGAAATGTTCGGTTATGCAACAAGCTTACGTTCAAATACACAAGGACGTGGAAACTTTACAATGACTTTGGATCACTATGAAGAAGTACCAAAATCAATTGCAGAAGAGATTATCAAAAAAAATGGAGGAAATTAATCGATACTATTGATTAATTTCCAAAATTTGATAAAATAGATTATGTAACTTAAGAAAGAGAGGAAAAGATATTTATGGCAAAAGAAAAATTTGATCGTTCAAAACCACACGTTAATATTGGTACAATTGGACACGTAGATCATGGTAAAACTACTTTAACTGCTGCTATCACTAAAGTATTGTCGGATAAAGGTTATGCTCAATTTGAAGACTATGCTGATATTGATAAAGCACCAGAAGAAAGAGAAAGAGGTATTACTATCAATACTGCACACGTTGAGTATCAAACTGACAAACGTCACTATGCTCACGTTGACTGTCCAGGACATGCTGACTATGTAAAGAACATGATTACTGGTGCAGCACAAATGGATGGAGCAATCTTAGTTATTGCTGCAACTGATGGACCTATGGCTCAAACAAGAGAGCACATCTTACTAGCTCGCCAAGTTGGTGTACCTAGAATGGTAGTATTCATGAACAAATGTGATATGGTTGATGATGAAGAATTATTAGACTTAGTTGAAATGGAAATTCGTGAATTATTAACAAGTTATGGATTCGATGGAGACAATACTCCAATCATTAGAGGTTCTGCATTAAAAGCTCTTGAAGGAGACCCTAAATATGTAGAAAAGATTAATGAATTAATGGATGCTGTTGACGAATGGATTCCAACTCCTGAAAGAGATGTTGATAAACCATTCTTAATGTCAATTGAAGACGTATTCACAATTACTGGACGTGGAACAGTTGTTACTGGACGTGTTGAAAGAGGACAATTAAAACTTAATGATGAAGTTGAAATCGTTGGACTTAGAGACACTCAAAAGACTGTTGTTACAGGAATTGAAATGTTTAGAAAAACTCTAGACTATGCTGAAGCTGGAGATAATGCTGGTGTATTATTACGTGGTATTTCAAGAGATGACGTTGAAAGAGGACAAGTTCTTGCTAAACCAGGAAGTGTTCACCCACACAAAAAATTCACTGCACAAGTATACGTATTATCTAAAGAAGAAGGCGGAAGACATACTCCATTCTTCTCAAATTACAGACCTCAATTCTACTTCAGAACTACTGATGTTACTGGTGTAATCACATTACCAGAAGGAACTGAAATGGTTATGCCTGGTGATAACGTTACAATGACAGTAGAATTAATCGCTCCAATCGCTGTTGAAAACGGAACTAAGTTCTCAATTCGTGAAGGTGGACGTACAGTAGGTGCTGGTAACGTATCTGATATTATTGAATAATAATAAATAAAAAGATTCTCTTTAGGGGAGTCTTTTTTTCTGTCCAAAATACTGATCAGTATTTTCCTCGCCTAAAAGTTATCCACTAGTAATATTCTTCTTTCAATTTTAGTAAATATAGTGTATAATAATTTAAGAAAAAAGAAAGGTGGGATAACATGTTTGTTGATGAAGTTATCGTGGAATTAACCGCAGGTCGTGGTGGAGATGGCTGTATGGCTTTCAGACGAGAAAAATATGTAGCAATGGGAGGACCATTCGGTGGAAACGGAGGAAAAGGTGGAGATATTATCTTTAAAGTCGATGAAGGACTAAGAACCCTAATTGATTTAAGATACCAAAAACACATTAAAGCCTCATCTGGAGAAAATGGTCAAGGAAAAAATAAAAATGGGAAAAATGCTACGGACATGATTGTAAAAGTTCCTCTTGGAACAACCATAAAAGATAATGAAACAGGTGCTATTATTGGTGATTTAACCAAAAATGGAGAAGAAGTAATTGTAGCCTATGGTGGAAGAGGCGGAAGAGGAAACGTAACCTTAGCAACAAGAAGTAACCCATGCCCATCATACTGTGAATATGGAGAACCAGGAGAAAATAGAAAAGTAAAAGTAGAACTTCGTATGCTAGCAGATGTTGGTCTAGTAGGCTTACCAAGTGTTGGAAAAAGTACCATCCTATCTATGGTAACCAACGCAAACCCTAAAATAGCAAGTTACCACTTTACAACCTTATCTCCAAACTTAGGCGTAGTAACAAGTGAAGATTACTCTTATACCATCGCCGATTTACCAGGATTAATCGAAGGTGCTTCCGATGGACTAGGTTTAGGACACAAATTCTTAAAACATATTGAACGTACCAAAATTATCGCCCATATTATTGATATGTCTGGAATAGAAGGAAGAAATCCTTATGAAGATTACCTTACCATTAGAAAAGAACTAGAAAATTTTAGCCCAAAATTAATCCAAAAACCAGAAATCATCATCGCCAACAAAATGGATATAGAATCATCAAAAAAGAACCTAGAAGAATTCGAGCAAAAAGTAAAAGTCCCTATCTATGAAGTAAGTGCTATCCAAAATAAAGGCTTAGATGAAGTATTAAAAGCCCTAAAAGAATTAGTAAAAAATACCAAAGACGAAGTATTATTTCCAGAAGAAGTTCAAGAAAGTCATGTCTTATATAAATTTAAGAAAGAAAAACCATTTACAATTATTAAAGAAAACAATACTTATATTATCAAAGGAGCAACAGTTGAAAAACTATTCCAGATGACCAACTTTAACACAGAAGAATCTTTCTTCCGTTTCTCTAGTAAACTAAGAAGAATGGGAATTGATGATGAATTAGAAAAAATGGGAATAGAAGAAGGGGATATTGTAAAAATTCTTGATTATGAATTCGAATATACAAAATAATATTTAAGAGGTAAAAAAATGAAAATATCTACAAAATATATGACTATAAATTATACAGAAAAAGATAGAGAATATATAAAATATTTACTGGATTATTTACAAAGAAATGAGATAATAATTGTTAATTTTTTTAAATTAAGTAATTTTGGTGAAAAAGTTGAAATCACACTACATAGTAATTTAGATGATTTTAGAAAAAAATATAACGAAGTATATAAAAGAATACCTGAAAATTGGGTATGTGGATTTGCATATAATAACAAATATATTGAAACATTATCGTTGAGTGAATATAGAAAAACAAAGTCTCATGAAAATGTTAATATAGATAATTTATGTAGATTAATACTCCATGAATTTATTCATAGCTGTCATTTTAAAGCTAATTCTAATAGTATATATGTTCGGTGGTTATCAGAAGGTTTAGCAACAACTTTATCAGGCCAATATGACAATATAGATAATAAATTTATATTTGATGCCACCGAAGAAGAAATGATAAATGGTACAACGAAGTACTATAATTATTATTTAATGTTTAAATATATTATAGATAATTATGGAAAAGATTATATATTATATTTAATATCAAATATTGAAATACTTAATAAAGAAACTCCAAAACTCTATGAAGAAGCAAAGAAATATTATAAAGCAAAGGGTAGGTAATATAGTTTTTTTTAAGAGCTATGTATGAATATACCTAAAAATAAATTTATTCCAATTATGTTAGCAGAAAATATCAAAGCAATTGAGTGACTTATTTTGAAAATAATAATATCATTAATAATAAAAATCCAGTTTTCAATGAAAATATCTCTGGATTTTTTTCTTTGTAAACTAAAAAGGAAACTATCTCCAAACGAGATTTTTTTTGCTATAATTATTTAATAGCAGTAAGAGGTGTATATTTATGGAAAAGAAAATGGAAGTATTTTTAAATCAAATCGGAATAAATGAAGACTATTTGACTTATTTTGAAGAAAGCAATGTCGAAGAAGTCAAAGTAAACAAAGAAACCAATCGTTTTCACTTCTTTATCAAAGTAAACCAACCATTACCTTACCAAGTCTATCAAGATTTATTTACTTCCCTAAAGGAAGCTTTTCATTATGAAATTAAATTAACATTAACATCCCTTGAAAATACTTATCAAGAAATAAACCCATATATCAAAGAAATTATCAAAGAATATGCTAACGTCTCTATGCGTTATAATGTTTTTTTAGATAGAGAGGCAAAAATTAACGAAGAAAAAGTTGAATATCCAGTCTATAATAAAATTGAAGAATTAAACTTAAAAAACATTGAAAGAGAATTAATCAATAAGTTAAAAGAATATGGCTTTGCTAACATTGATTTTAATATCATTTTAGAAGAACATAAAGATCAAGAACTGTTAGATAGAATTAATCAAGAAAAAGATACTTCTGCCATGAAAAATATTCCCACTCTAAAAGCACCATCTCACGAAAAAGAAGAAGTAGCTCCTCAAAGTCAAGAAAAGAAAAGCTTTTATCGCCCTAAAAAAAGTACAGAAGTAACAAAAATAAAAGACTTATTATATGAAACAGATAATGTCAATATTGAAGTTCAAATCTTTGGTATTGATTTATTTGAAGCAAAAAGTGGCTACAAAATATTTACATTAAAAGTAACAGATTTTTCGGATAGTATGTATGCTAAGATATTCACCAAAGATGAAGAAGAATTTAAACGTTTAAAAGACTTATTAAAAGCAGGTTCTTGGTATTCAATGTATGGAAGAGTAAAAGAAGATAATTTTGCCAACAACGAATTAGTCTTCATGACCAGATTTCGAGATGTAACCCCAATTGATGCTAAACTAGACTGGGTTAGAACCGATAAAAGTTCAGAAAAAAGAGTGGAACTTCATGCCCATACGATGATGAGTCAAATGGATGGCGTTATTGATGAAATCAAATTAGTCAAAACAGCCATAAAATGGGGACATAGAGCAATTGCTATTACTGACCATGACGGATGCCAAGCTTTCCCGCATGTCTTTAACGAAGTAACAGGTTATAACAAAAAAATATTATCCCCTTATAAAGATAAATTAAAAGAATTAAAACAAAACTATCAAGATAAAATTGCTGCCGATGATGTCTGTGGAGCTAAATTAGTAGAAGAAGAAATCCACAAAACAGAAGATGAAATGAAGAAGGCACCAACCTTTAAAGCACTATACGGAACAGAGCTAGAAATGTCAGATGATACTCTAGATTTAGTAGTAAACCCAACAGATGCAGATATTTATCGTTCTACTTACGTTATTTTCGATACTGAAACAACCGGTTTCAACCCTGGATTACATGATTCCATGATTGAAATTGGTGCCGTTAAAATGAAAGATGGTGCTTTAATCGAAAGTTTTGATGAATTAATCAATCCAGGTGTTCTAATTGATAGCGAAATTACTGAATTAACAGGAATTACCAATAATATGGTGAAAGACTGTCCAAATGAAGAAGAAGTTACCAAAAAATTCAAAGAATGGATAGGAGATTTACCACTAGTTGCTCATAATGCCAAATTCGATAAAAACATGTTAGAAATGGCTTATCATAAATATAATTTAGGAAAACTAGAAAACCCAATCCTAGATACCATGGTTATTTCTCAAATTATCAATAAAGATTTAAAAAGACATAACTTAACCGCTTTAACCAAAAACTATGGAATTACCTTTGAAGAAAACGATGGAAATGGAGAAAAACACCACCATAGAGCAGACTACGATGCTGAGTTTACTGGTTACGTTTTCTTTAAAATGCTAAAACAATTCGATAAAAATACGATTAAAACGCTAAAAGATTTAACAACCTTACCAACTGAAAAAGAAATCAATCGTTGGAATCGAGAAAAACATGTGAACATCATCGCAAGAAGTCGAGTTGGTTTAAAAAATATGTTTAAACTAATTAGTTATGGATCAACAACATACTTAGTTAAGAGTGCCCGTGTACCAAGACATTTAATCAATGAACACAGGGAAGACTTACTAATTGGAAGTGGCTGCTACAATGGAGAAATCTTTAATACAGCCCTAACAAGATGTGAAGATGACTTAAAAGAAGTCATGAAATTTTATGACTATATCGAAGTTCAACCACCAAGCAATTACACTCATCTAGTTGCACGACATGACATTAACACAATGGAAGAAGTAAAATATGCGCTAGAAAAAATTGTCAGATGTGCTAGAGAAATTGGCAAAACAATTGTTGCAACAAGTGATGCCCATACCCTAAATAAAGAAGATAAAATATATAGGGAAATTATTGTTCACCAAAATGTACCAGGAAAAGGAAGACATCCATTAGCAAGATACTTAAACCAAGAAGGCTATAAAACCATTCCTGACCAATATTTAAGAACAACCGATGAAATGTTAGAAGAATTCGCCTTTCTAGGAGAAGATGTTGCACACGAAATCGTTATCGAAAATACCAATAAAATTGCAGACTTATGTGGGGAATATGAAGTTATCATTGACACAGGCGGCATTCCTTTTTCACCAAAAATTGACAACTCTATAGCAACCGTAATTGACTTAGTTTACACTAAAGCAGCTAGTTGGTACGGTTCGCCACTACCTTATAATATTGAAGAGCGAATTGCTAAAGAACTTTACGGAGACAGTGTACTTGACAGTATCAAATATTTAATGAAAGAGGAAAATACTGTAAAGGAAGAAGATTTTGAAAAAGAATCATTCCAAAGATTACACGATACCATTTTTAAAGGAGATGACGAAGTAAGAAGAGTAGTAGGGGAAAAAATTCAAAGAACTTCCGATACAAAATTATCCGAAGAAGAGTTAAAAAAACAAGTTTCCAAAAATTTAGGTGGAATTATTGGTGGAGGGTTTGATGTAATTTACTTAATTGCCCAAAAACTTGTAAAACACTCTAACGATGAAGGCTTCTTAGTAGGAAGCCGTGGTAGTGTTGGTTCTTCCTTCGTTGCAACCATGATGGGAATAACAGAAGTAAACCCACTGCCAGCCCATTATCGTTGTCCAAAATGCTTCCACAGTATTTTTGAAGATGATAAAGGAGAATCCCTAGGAGCAACTTACTCCTCTGGTTTTGATTTACCAGATAAAATGTGTCCAAAATGTGGAACAAGACTAATTAAAGATGGACAGGATATGCCATTCGCAACCTTCTTAGGTTTTAATGCTGATAAAGTTCCTGATATTGACTTAAACTTCTCTGATTTAAACCAAGCCAGTGCGCATAATTATACCAAAGTACTATTCGGTGTTGATAACGTTTATCGCGCTGGAACAATTGGAACAGTAGCCGAAAAAACGGCTTTCGGTTACGTCAAAGGTTTCTGCGAAGACCGAGATATAAAAATGCGTAGTGCTGAAATTGAAAGAATTGCTGAAGGCTGTACTGGCGTAAAAAGAACAACCGGACAACACCCAGGCGGAATCGTCGTTATCCCTGGATATATGGATGTCTTTGATTTTACTCCATTCCAGTTCCCTGCCGATGATCCAACAAGCGCTTGGAGAACTACTCACTTTGATTATCACGCCATCGACCAAGATGTTTTAAAACTAGATATTCTAGGACATACCGACCCAACTCAACTTCGTCTAATTCAAAATATAAGAGGTATCCCTGTTGTTGATGATGTTCCTCTAGATGATAAAGATACTATGGGAATATTCTTATCACCAGAACCACTTGGCGTAACTTCAGAACAAATCATGTGTGAAACAGGAACACTTGGTATCCCGGAATTTGGAACTCCTTTTACAATAGGAATGTTAGTTGACACAAAACCAACTACTTTTGCTGAATTAATCAAAATATCAGGACTATCTCACGGAACCGATGTATGGCTAGGAAATGCTCAAGAATTAATTAGACAAGGAACCGTACCATTTAAAGAAGTAATTGGATGTCGTGATGATATTATGGTTTATTTAATGTATAATGGAGTAGAACCATTAAAAGCCTTCAAAATTATGGAATTTGTTCGTAAAGGAAAAGCTTCAAAAGATCCAGAAACTTGGAAAAAACACGTTGAAACAATGGAAAAAGCAGGTATTGAACCTTGGTTCATTGATTCCTGCCGAAAAATAAAATACATGTTCCCAAAAGCCCATGCCGCAGCATATGTTATTAGTGCTTTTCGTATTGCTTACTATAAAGTTCATTACCCAGCAATCTATTATGCAACATACTTTTCAACTAGATTAGATGACTTTGAAATTACTACAATGATGAAAGGCTATGCCTCTATAAAATCAAGAATTATTGAAATTAATAACAAAGGCTATGACATAACGAATAAAGAAACATCATTATTAGAAACATTAAAACTATCCCTTGAAGCAACAGCTAGAGGAATTATCTTTGGTAACCTAGATTTAATGAAAAGTGATGCTAAGAATTTCCAAATTGCTGATGATGGAATCACTCTAATTCCACCATTTCGAGTAATCGATGGCCTAGGTGGAACCGTTGCGCAAAGTATTCAAGAAGAAGCAAAAAAACATGATTTTATTTCTATTGAAGATTTTCAAAAACGTTGCCATGTCTCAACAACTTTAGTAGATAAAATGCGGGCAATGAATCTATTTGGTGACTTACCAGAATCAAGTCAATTAAGTTTATTTTAAAAGGAAAATACTTACATTTATTTTTGATGAGATAACCATATCATTTTGGTTATCTTATTTTTTAATTAAAATTATTAGATTGTTACATTTGTAATCTAGATGGTAAAGTAATAATAGGCAATAAAAAGAAATAATAAACGTTTCTTTAATCTAAATAACTTCCAAGAAAAATAAGTATTTTACTCCTAAAGAAACAAACAATAGTTCGTATAAATTTGACAATTATGTTAAATTATGTTATGATATAACCGCTTGCCAAAAATGGAGGTATAAAATATGTTTAAAAAGAAAGTATTAGTAGTATTATTAAGTACTTCACTACTATTCTTAGTCACACTATTATTTGATGGTGGCACAAAACAACATAATATGTTCACTAGAATGGTTACATTATCTGATACTAAAGCAGAAAAAGGGCAAATAGATAATGATTTAAAGGTAATCGAAGTGGATACCAAAACGCAAGAAGAAACGAAAGTAGAAGATACAACTCTTAAAGAGGATAATAATACTAGTACTGTAACAAATACTACAAATGAAGTACAACAAACTGAACAACCACAACAAGAAACAGTAGTGCAGCAGGAAGCAGTATATGAAGGATTAACCTTAGACGAATTAGCAAGCAAACTCGATCGTTCATTTAAAAATGAATTATCCGGAAAAGGTTATTTATATGCTTCATATTCTTTAGAAAAAGGAGTAGATCCTTATTTAGCTGCTGCAATATCATTAGAAGAAACTGGTTGTAACTGGAATTGTAGCAATTTAGTTAAGTCTTGTAATAATGTAGGAGGCATGAAAGGATCTGGTTGTGGAAGCTATGGATACTTTAATACACTAGATGATGGAATTAGAGCATTCATTGACAATATTAGTAGAAACTATGTAGCTTATGGACTAACCACAGCAGATACCATGAATCCCAAATATGCGGAAAACCCAGCATGGGCTGGTAATGTAAATCGTTATATTACTAGAATTCGTAATAACTAGGAAAAATCAGGTAGTATTTTTCCTTTTTTTTTGGTATAATTTTACTTGAAAGTTAGGTGATAGAATTGGCAACTTATAGAAAAGGACAAGACTTTAGCAAAAATGAAGAAATTAATTTAGGAGACTATACAATTTCTTTTGATAATATAAGGAGAGAAGAAAATTTAAGAATTATTTTTATGGGAACTCCATCATTTGCTATACCAGCACTTAAAGGACTAATTGAAAATTATGAAGTAGTAATGGTTGTATGTCAACCAGACCGAAAGAAAAATAGACATGGAGAAGTAATTTATCCAGAGGTAAAAAAAGTAGCCCTAGAATATGAAATTCCTATCTATCAACCAGAAAGTATTAAAGATAATTACGAAAAAATATTGGACTGTAAACCAGATATGATTGTAACATGTGCATATGGACAATTCATTCCAAAAGAAATCATTAACTACCCAAAATATGGATGTATCAATATTCATGGTTCACTTCTTCCTAAATACAGAGGAGGAGCCCCTATCCATTGGGCGATGATGAATGGTGATAAAGAAACTGGAATTACTATCATGAAAACAACTTTAAAAATGGATGCTGGGGATATCATTAAACAAAAAAGTACTTTCATCAAAGAAGATGAAAATTTAGAAACTTTATATAAAAGACTATCTTACCTAGGAAGAGACTTATTACTAGAAACCATTCCTACTATTTTAAATCAAACTGCTACTTATACCAAACAAGATGAAAGTAAAGTAACCTTTGCCCTAAATGTTACGAAAGAAGAAATGAAAATAGATTTTAATAAAAAAGTAATAGAAGTTTATAATCAAATTAGAGGATTAAGTCCAATACCTGGAGCATACACCTTCTTAGAAGGAAAAAGAGTAAAAATTTATCAAGCATTAATAACAGATAAAACCTTCAAAGGTAATCCTGGAAAAATCGTAAATATAGATGAAGAAAGTATTTTTGTAATGTGTCAAGATGGAGCAATTAAATTGATTGATATTGGCATAGAAGGAAAAAAGAGATGCTTAGTAAAAGATTACTTACATGGTATTCATGGAAAAAAATTATTAGGTAAGGTGTTTAATAATGAAAAAGAATAAAGAAGAGAATTTAAGTGAAAAAGAATTAAATAAAGAAAAATTAACTAACGAACAAGAAGCAGAAAATCAAACCTTCAAAGAAAAATATAAAAATGATCCAAAGTATAAAGCTAAAGTTCAATTAATAGGATATGGATTGTTCATCTTATTTTTAATTGTATATTTAAATATAGCAAGTATGGGAGCAAAAAATACAAAACTAAGTAATACAACGACTAAAAATAATGATAATATTCCCACTAAAGAAAATAATAACATAGAAACTAAAACGGATAAAGAATTAGGGCAATGGCTAAAAGACATTGGAACTAATTATGAATATGATGTTGTTGTTTCTTCAAAAAGTAAAAATGACAATGGAGAAGAGGAAAATACCCAAACCCACTATTGGGGAAAAACTTATCAAAATAAAATGATAATTAATAAAGAAGCAAACGACTCAACAACTTACTTCCTTAAAGAAGATAATAACTACTATCTAAATGAATTAGATAATTATACTTTATCGAAAAAAGAAGCAGTTTATTCAGAAATAGATGAAGATATTATCGAATTTGATATGCTTAATCTCTTATTAAAAAATGCCAGTTTAGATCATGTAACCAATTACTCTAGTGGAAAAAAAGAATATGAATATCATTTAAAGATAAGAGATATCATCAAAACTTATCAAGAAGATACAGAAATTTCTTTTGAAATTGTAATTGAAGATAATGTAGTTACAGTAGAAGTAGATTATGCTCCTATGATCAATATTGTAGAACAAGTAAAAAAACAAGAAGAATATAAAGTTACTTATCTTTACAAAAATATAGGAAAGATAGAAGAATTCTCTGGAATAGAAAAAGATACTAAAACAGGAGAAACAACAAATGGAGAATAAAGTTGTCTTAGTAACAGGAGCAAGTTCAGGAATAGGTTCAGCAACGGCAAAATTATTTGCTAAAAATCATTATAATATCGTTCTTCAATATCATCAAAATGAAGAAAAAGCCCAAAAATTAGCAGAAGAAATTACTTCTACTTATCAAGTTAAAGTATTAAAAATTAAAGTAGATATTACGAAAGAAGAAGATATTCTAAGAATGAAAGAAGAAATCAAAAATACTTCACTAAAATTAACGGGAATTATTAATAATGCTGCAATTGCTATAGATACATTACCAGAAGATAAAACAGTTGCTGATTTTAAAAAAGTAGTAAGTACAAATTTAATAGGTCCTTTTATGACTTATAAATATCTTGCTAGTTTAATGGATAAAGGCTTTATTATTAATATTGGTAGCACTAATGGAATAGATTCCTATTATCCATATAGTATGGATTATGATGCTTCAAAAGCAGGACTACATATTTTAACAAAAGATATGGCAGTTGATTTAGGACCAAATATTAGAGTAAATGCCGTAGCACCAGGATGGGTAGAAACCCCAATGAACGAAAGTTTAACCAAAGAATATAAACAAGAAGAAATCAAAAAAATTATAATGAATCGCTTTGCAACACCAGAAGAAATTGCAGAAGTAATTTATTTTTTAGCAAGTGATAAAGCAAGTTATATCAATGGAGCAGTAATTGTTGTTGATGGTGGTAGAAAGTAAGGGATAGATATGTGTGGAATAAATGGAATAGTCAGTAAAATCAAAAAAAAAGAAGAACTCATTCATAAAATGAATGATAGAATACTACATCGTGGTCCTAATGCTGAAGGGGTTTACGTTGATGAAAAATTAGCACTAGGTCAAAGAAGATTATCAATTATAGATTTAGCAGGAGGAAACCAACCAATATATAATGAAGATAAAAGCATTTTAGTCATGTATAACGGAGAAATCTATAATTATCAAGAATTAAAAAAAGAATTAAAAAATCATAAATTTAAAACCAACAGTGATACAGAAGTATTAGTACATGGCTATGAAGAATGGGGATATGATTTATTAAAGAAATTAAGAGGAATGTTTGCTTTTTGCATTTATGATAAAAATAAAAATGAATTATTTATTGCTAGAGATCATTTTGGAATAAAACCTCTTTATTATTATCAAAACAAAGAAGGATTTCTCTTCGCTTCAGAAATCAAAAGCTTCTTAGAAATCCCATTTTTTCATAAAGAATTAAATAAAGAAATGTTAGGAGCATACTTAACCTTTAGCTTTACCCCAGGAGAAAAAACTTTTTTCAAAGATGTCTATAAATTAGAACCAGGTCACTATATGATTTATAATCTTAATACTAACAAAAAAAAGATAAATAAGTATTTTAAATTAGAATTCTCCAAAACAGATAAAAGTTATGATGAAGTAGTAAATGAAATTAGTACTACCATGAAAGATAGTGTAAAACATCATTTAATCAGTGATGTTGAAGTAGGATCGTTCCTATCTAGTGGAATAGATTCTTCCTATCTTGTTAGCTTAGCAAGACCAGATAAAACTTATACAGTTGGCTACGAAAATAAAAAATATAGTGAAATTGAGTATGCAAAAGACTTAACCAATCGTCTTGGAATTACCAATATTTCTGATAAAATTAGCAAGCAAGAATACATGAAAGCAATCTCTGATGTCTACTATCACATGGATGAACCAACAACTGATGCTTGTTCTATTGCAGTATATTTTTTATCTAAATTAGCAAGCAAAGATGTAAAAGTAGTATTATCAGGAGAAGGTGCTGATGAATTTTTTGGAGGATATAACAGCTATGACGACCATCCTTATACCAAACTTCCCTTATGGATTAGAAAAAGCGTAGCAGCAGTTTGTAAAATCTTACCCAAAAATAAATATACCAGATATTTAATTCGAAGAGGAAAATCATTAGAAGAATCATATGTAAGTATCAACAGAAATTTTTATGATGATGAATTAAATGACATCTTAAATTTTAAAGATTACTTAAAAAATAAAGACATTGTTAAAAATACTTACCAAGAATACAAAAATGAAAATGAATTAAATAAAAAACTAGCCATAGATATTCGCTACTGGTTAAGTGACAATATTTTACTAATTGTAGATAAGATGACTATGGCCTTTTCAATAGAGTCCCGTGTTCCTTTTACGGATATAGATGTCTTTAAAGTAGCATCCACTTTGCCAAAAGAATATAAAGTAAAAGATAAAACAACCAAAGTAGCATTAAGAGAAGCCGCCAAAAAAGATATTCCAAATGAAAGTTATAAAAAGAAAAAATTAGGTTTCCCCGTTCCTATTCGTGAATGGATTAAAGAAGATGATTTTTATCAAGAAATCAAAAATACTTTCTCTCTTGAAATAGCAGATGAATTATTTCAAAAGAAAAATATTATGAAACTACTAGAAGATCATAAAAATGGAGTAAGAGATAACTATCGAAAAATTTGGGCAATATATAGTTTCTTAAAATGGTATGAAGTATTCTTTTTAGAAGAAAATACTTCCAAAGAATAAACCATCATTAAAGCCTAAAATGAACAATTAGAGTTAACCAAGATAAAGTTAAAAATAAGTATTTTAATAAAGGAGAATATATGACAAAATTTATTCAAAGTGAAAAATTCTTTATGCCAATTGTTTATGTTGGCTTTGGAATAATTATTTATTTAATTATTGCCAAAATTATTGATGACTTAAGCAAAATAAATATTAAACACGTAGTCGGCAAAGAAAGTGGTATTGATAAAAGAAAAAAAACCGTAATCAACTTATTTAAAAATATTATAAAATATATTATTGCAATTATTGTTATTGTTCTAATACTAAACTTATACGGTGTTAATACTACTAGTATAATAGCATCAATTGGAGTAGCAGGTGCCGTAATAGGTCTTGCTTTTCAAGATATTATCAAAGATTTTTTAGCAGGAATATTTATTATCTTTGATAATGCTTATGCTGTTGGAGATTGGGTAGAAATAAACGGATTTAAAGGAGAAGTAATCTCCCTAGGATTAAAAACGACCAAAGTAAAAGCCTATACAGGAGAAGTCATGATACTATCTAATTCTTCTTTTAATAAAGTAGTAAATTATAATTTAAATCATACTAAATTAATATTAACTTTACCTGTAGCTTATAATACAAAGATAGAGGATTTAGAAAATATCCTAAATGGATTAAAAGAAGAAATTGTAAAAAAGAAATATGTTTATTCAATGGAATTACTTGGAGTAGATGAATTTGCTGATAGCAGTATCAATTATGCAATCATGATTGATTGTGCAGCAATGAAACATGTAGGAATAAAAAGGGAAGTATTAAAATTAATTAAAGTCACTTTTGACAAAGAAGGAATAGAAATTCCTTATCAAAAAATTGATATCAATATAGAAAAGTAGTGAGGTAAAAATGAAAAAAACAGATAAAGTAGAAATATTTAAAACAGAAATAAATTATGTAAAAGATGCCGAAAGAAGAAAAGACTTAAAAACATTAATTGGATTATTACCAGACTATTTCTTTGAAATACCAGCATCTTCTACTGGAAAATATCATCCTTCTTTTTCATTAGGAGAAAAAGGATTAGTACGCCATACTAAAGCAGCAGTACGAATTGCATACGAACTTTTAAATAACAATACAGTAGGTGCTAAATTTGATAGTAAAGACAAAGATTTAATTATCATTGCATTAACTCTACATGATGGGGTAAAAAGTGGAATGGAACATAGCAAATATACAAAATTTGATCATCCATTACTAATATCAAAGTTAATTATGGAAAATAAAGATAAATTATCCATGGAAGTTGATGATATTAGAAAAGTTTGCACAATGATAGAATCTCATATGGGAGAATGGACATATGATAATTATCAAAAAAAAGAAGTCTTGCCAAAACCAAGAACTGCTGAGCAAAGATTTGTTCATATGTGTGATTTCTTAGCCAGTAGAAAATTTTTAGATATTAAATTTGAAAACAATGAAATTGTAGAATAAAAAATCCTTCTGTATAAAAATATTACAAAAGGATAAGGATTAAGATTGAACAAAGAAAGTAGGGGAATAATCTTCAAGATTAGAATACTCTACTTTTTCTTGTGATTGAGAATAATTTTCTTTTAAATTTGAAGAATGTTGATAATGAGATACATTTTGATTAGTACTTACATAACTTTTTCTTTTACTTCTATAAGAACTGTCGGTTTCATCTTTAAAAGCAGAAGCAACCCTAAGCATCGACTTCATATTATTCATAACCGGACCAACTTGTTTCACTAAAGGGATAGTTTGATTAATTACTCCCAAAGTTTTTGAAGTTCCATTAATTAAACCACTCCAATTAATAGAACGAAGACCTGCTATTCCGTTCCCTAAACTTCTTATTAATCCGGCTCCTCTAGTAGCTCCACCAGCAGCACCAAGCGATCCTGCTCTTACTAATCCAGGAGCGGCCCCCATCATTCCTCTAGCCATCGGCTGTGCCATCATATATGGAGAAAATCCCGGCATAAAAAAAGGTTGATTATACATCTTTACTTCACCTCTTTACTATAATCTATGTAAAAAACTAGGAAAAGTGAAAAAAATGTGCTAAAATAGATTTATCAAATAGAATAAGGAGGGCATATCATGGGAAGTTTTAAAAAAATAATTCAAGCCTTAAACCAACCAATCGGTGGATCAAAAGGAAATGGTAAAGCAAGTAAAGCAAAAAGAGAAAAAAATTTAAAACTAAAAGTAATGGAACTAACTCCCCAAGATGCTATTAAAAATACCAAAAATATCCGTTATCGATATAAAGTTAGAGATAAACAAGGAAATATATCTGATGGAAAATTAGACGCGCTTTCTAAATTAGATGTTCACTCCTTTTTAATGAACCAAGGATATGATGTCCTAACAATTGAAGAAGATGAATTATTTAATAAGCTTGGATTAGTACAGTTAACAACAAGACAAATGAAAGATAAAGATTTAAATTTTTTTCTAACTCAACTATCAACCTATATCAAAGCAGGAATTCCCTTAATTGATTCCATTAATATTTTATCAAAGCAAGCAAGAAATAAGAAAACAAGAAATTTATATAATCGTTTAGTATTTGAATTAACAACAGGAGAGACTTTTAGTGAAGCACTAAATAAACAAGGTGCAGTTTTTCCAAAATTATTAATTAATATGATAAAAACTTCAGAGTTAACGGGAAACTTAACGGGAGTACTAGATGATATGGCAGATTATTATAAAACAATAGATGAAAATAGAAAACAAATTATCAGTGCAATGACATATCCGACAGTTATCTTTATTATTGCTATTGTCGTTTTAGTATATATTGTCTTATTCGTTGTACCAGAATTTACAGATATGTATGCACAAATAGGCAGTAAATTACCTCCTATTACAACAATGATTGTTAGTCTCAGTGATTTTTTAGCAGCAAATTTATTATATGTAATTCTAGTAATCATAGCAATATTCACGATACTAATGATTTTATATAAAAATGTCACCACATTTCGTTATTGGACACAATGGACATTAATGCACATTCCTGTAGTAAAAAATATTGTAATCTATAAAGAAGTTATCATGTTTACTAAAACATTTGCTTCGTTAATCAATTACGATGTTTTCATCACTGATAGTATGGAAATTTTGGGAAAGGTAACTTCAAATGAAATATATAAAAATTTAATTAAAGATGCGGTCATTAACCTGAGTAATGGAAATGGAGTATCCCCAGCATTCAAAGACAATTGGGCATTTCCACCAATTGCCTATGAAATGCTTTTAACAGGGGAAAGAACCGGAAGATTAGGGGCTATGATGGCAAAAGTAGCTGAATATTATAATGCAGAACAGAAAAATTTAATTACGCAATTAAAAAGTTTAATTGAACCAGTTATGATTATTTTTCTTGCTGTAATTGTTGGTATTGTACTATTAGCAGTAGTAGTTCCAATGTTTAGTATGTATGAACAAATCGTTTAATAAAGACAAGGAGGTATACATTGGAAATATTTTATAAGGTAATGTTCTTTATTATAGGAGCAGTAATGGGATCATTTTTTCACGTAGTGGCAACACGACTTTCTAATAATGAATCAATCATTAGTCCAGGATCTCATTGCCCAAAATGTAATCACTATTTAAAGTGGTATGAAAATATTCCTATTTTTTCTTATCTATTTTTAAGAGGAAAATGTAGTAAGTGTAAAAGTAAAATTCCCCTTAGTTATGTTATTGTAGAAATTGTTACAGGATTATTATATGCAGCTTGCTATCACTCTTTTAAGTTTAGTTTTGATTTAATTATTGCACTAGTATTTGTATCAGCACTAATCACAGTAATTGTAAGTGATATAGAGTACATGATTATTTTAGATGAAGTATTAATCTTTTCTACTTTATTATTAGCCATTTTATACATTTTTGGAAAAGGATTAGAAGTAGCAGCTTATCATATTTATTCAGGAGTAGGTGCTTTTCTAACCATGTATGCCATAAAATGGATTGGGGATAAAGCCTTTCAAAAAGAATCTCTTGGAGGAGGAGATATAAAATTAATGTTTTTATTTGGAATGGTATTAGGATTACCAATGTCAATCTGCACTATATTTTTAGCAACTTTCATTGCTTTTCCTGTTGCCTTAATCATCTTATTTTCAGATAAAGAGAATATTATTCCCTTTGGCCCATTTCTTAGTATGGCAGCA
The DNA here is from genome assembly GCA_029100965.1 of Bacilli bacterium. Lineage (GTDB taxonomy): Bacteria > Bacillota_I > Bacilli_A > RF39 > UBA660 > RUG11198. The sequence goes on from JAQXQC010000069.1 coordinate 21,144, forward strand.
ATATTAATTATGGTCTCAAAACTCCAATTAACAGATTTATTAGAAAAATTAATCAAATAAGATAAAACAAAAAAGGTAAGTATTTTATTTAACATTGACATAAACAACTTCATTTAATGTATAATTATAGTGAGATATTTACTTTTTTAGTAGTTTTTTGATATAATAATAAGACATGTAAAGAGGTGAATTTAATGCGAGTAGTAATTAGCGCAGGAGGAACAGGAGGACATATTTATCCAGCTCTTGCAATCATTAATAAAATAAAAAAAGAAGAACCAAACAGTGAATTTATTTATATAGGTACCCATAATCGAATGGAAAAAGATTTAATTCCTTCACTAGGAATTCCTTATGAAGGAATAGAAATAACAGGATTTATTAGAAAATTAACGTTAGAAAATTTCAAAACTTTATTTCTTTTTCTAAAAGCCAGAAAAAAATGTTTAAAAATAATTGAAGATTTTAAACCAGATGTTGTAATTGGAGCAGGTGGTTACGTCACAGCACCCGTAATTTGGGCTGCCCACAAATTGGGATGTAAAACATTTATTCATGAACAAAACTCCGTAGTAGGACTATCAAATAAATATTTAAGCAAATATGTGGATAAAATTGGCGTAAGTTTTGATTCAACACTAGGAGAATTTCCAAAAGATAAAGTGGTTTTAACAGGAAATCCTTGCAGTGAAAAAGCAATTCAAACAAAAGTAGCCAAAAAAAGCGATTTTGGATTAAGTGAAGATAAAAAATTAGTTTTAATTGTTATGGGTAGTTTAGGAAGTAAGACAGTAAATGAAAAAATGGAAGAATACTTATATGGATTTCGAAATAAAAATTATGAAATTTTATTTGTAACAGGGGAACATTACTATGACTCTATTAAATCAAAGAGATTTCCATCAAATGTTAAAGTAGTTCCTTTCATCAAAGAATTACCATCAGTAATGAAAGTAACAGATTTAATGGTTTCTAGGGCAGGAGCTTCCACGATGAGTGAAATTACTGCTCTAGGAATTCCAACCATCTTTATTCCTAGTCCATATGTTACTAATAATCACCAATACAAAAATGCAGAAGATTTAGTTAAAAAAGATGCTGCTTTAATGATTGAAGAAAAAGACTTAAATAAAATATCTTTTATCCATATGATAGATGACATTTTAGAAGATGAAGAAAAATACAAAAAAATAAAAGAGAATGTCAGTAAATTAGGAATCAAAGATTCTTCAACTAGAATTTACGACATATTAAAGGAATTGATATTAAATGATAAAAAATTTTATTGAAAAGAACAACTATGAATATATAGGCGAAGCAAGCCTAAAAAGATATAATACTTATAGAGTGGATATAAAGTGTAAGTATTTAATATTTCCTAAAACAAAAGAAGAATTTGTAGAATTACTAAAAGAACTAAAAAAGGAAAAAGAAAAATATCTTGTTTTAGGAAATGGAAGTAATATTATTTTAAATACTGATTATTACGATGGAGTAGTAATTATTTTAAGTAAATTAAATAAAATGAAAATTGATGATTTAACTGTAGAAGTTGAAGCAGGATATTCATTACAAAAACTTGCTTTAGAAACTTCAAGTTTAGGACTTGAAGGATTAGAGTTTGCAACAGGAATACCAGGGATGTTAGGAGCAAGTATTGCTATGAACGCAGGCGCATATAAAAGTGACATTGCCTCAGTAGTAGAAACCGTAACTGTAGTAAATCCAGATAATGAAATCGTAACTATGCGTCATGATGATTTAAATTTCTCTTATCGAAATTCTTTTTTCAAGGAAAATAAAGAATATTATATCGTTTCAGCAATCTTAAAACTAACAAAAGGTAAAAAAGAAGAAATATTAGAAAAAATTAGTAAAAGAAGAGTAAAAAGAATTGAAACACAGCCATTAGATATGCCATCAGCAGGATCAGTATTTAGAAATCCAGAAGGAATGTATGCAGGAGAACTAATTGAAAAGATAGGGTTAAAAGGATATAAACTAAATGGAGCCATGGTATCAGAAAAACATGCAAACTTTATCGTAAACAAAGATAATGCTTCAGGAAAAGATATTGTAAAGTTAATCCAAAAAATAAAAGATGAAGTAAAAAAAGAATTTGATGTTGATTTAATTTTAGAACAAATTATTGTAGATTAGGTGAATAATATGGCAAAAAAGAAGAAAAAAAGGGTTTTTAAAATCAAAAATATTTTAATCTTATTAGGAATCGTTTTAGGAATTACTTCTATTATCTATTACGCCCTAATAATGCCAATCAAAAATATATATATAGATGGAAATAATATTCTTTCTGATAATGAAATTATTGAACTATCTACCTTATCTAATTATCCATCTTTTTTGTTAACAAAAAGTACTGAAATTAAAACAAAACTAAAAAAAAATCCTTACATAGAAAATGTAAAAGTAAAGAAAAAATTAGGAAACATTATAGAATTACACATCAAAGAATATACCCCAATTTGTATGACTTCTAACCAAATAATCTTATCTAATGGAAACAAATTAGATAACACCTATAACTTATCAGATATCCCAACATTAACAAATGAAATAGAAGAAAAAAAGATTTATCAAAAATTTGTTAAAAAATTTGCGACAATTGATAAAAATATCTTAAGACAAATTTCAGAAATAGAATATCAACCAGTAGAAGTAGACAAAGAAAGATTTTTATTATATATGAATGATGGAAATCTAGTTTATATAACTTTAACAAAAATAAACAGTTTAAACAAATATAACCAAATTAAAGATAAATTAGAAAATCATTTAGGAATTATCTATCTTGATTCAGGAAATTATGTAGAGATAAAAAAATAATTCAAGAAAAACAAACAACGTTCTTGAATTATTTTTTTGAAAAATATTCTAATTTCAGAATTTTCTAACCAAAAAAATTCCTTTACTAAAAAGTACAATTATAGTATAATTAGTAGCGTGAAGGTGGGATTTTTATGAAGGTTATTTTTATTAAAGATTTAAAAAAACAAGGAAAAGTAAATGAAATTAAAGAAGTCAGTGATGGCTACGCAACGAACTATTTAATAAAAAATGGTTATGCAGTAAAATATACAAAAACAAGCTCTGATATATTAAATCAAGATTTAAATAAGAAAGAACAAGAAGAAAAAGAAAATATCAAACAAGCAGAAGAAATGAAAAAGAAATTAGAAGCACTATCTATTTCCTTTAAAGTTTCTGCTAATAAAGGAAAGGTATTTGGAAGTATTAGTAGTAAACAAATAGGAGAAGAACTAAATAAAAAAGGAATAAAAATTGATAAAAAACAAATTTATGCCCAAAATTTAAATACACTTGGAGTACATGAAGTAGAAATCAATTTACATAAAAAAGTAATTGCTAAATTACGAGTACAATTAATAGAGAAGTAGGTGATAATACATGGGACCAAACGGATTACCCAATAATATTGAAGCTGAAAAGGCATTAATAGGTTCTGCTTTTTGGTCCTATAATGCTCTACAAAAGGTTTGTGAAGAAATAAATGAAGAAGCATTTTATTTAGATAGTAATAGTAGAATATTTTCAGTAATAAAATATTTATATCAAAATAAAAAACCAGTAGATGCCCCAACAGTAACAGCAGAAATTATCAACCGTGGTTGGCTAGTTCAAATTGGAGGTGTAGAATACTTAAATAGCGTTATCGAAAGTGTAGCAACTGGCGCCAATGTAGAGTATTATATTGATACAGTAGCAGAAAAATTCACACTTCGTCGAATGATAGAAGCAGCAACAGCAATTATTACAAATGCCAACAAAACAGATATTAATTTAAGTGAAGTTGTAGAAGATGCCGAAAAAAGTATTTTAAATATATCCAAACTAAGAAAGACAAGTGAATTTAGAAATATTAAAGAAGTTCTAGAAAAAGCCCAAAATGATTTAGAAACATTAGCTAAAAATAAAGGAAGAGTTACAGGACTAACAACAGGATTAGTAGATTTAGATAATTTAACAAACGGATTTAGTCCAACACAATTAATTATCGTAGCTGCAAGACCTGCCGTAGGTAAAACTGCTTTTGCCTTAAATATAGCTTGTGCAGCCGCAAAAAGTACAAAGAAAAATATTGCTGTATTCTCTCTAGAAATGCCAGCAGAACAATTAATTATGAGAATGATTAGTTCCCTTGGACAAGTAGATAATAAAAAATTACAAACAGGGCGTTTAGAAAATGAAGATTGGCGTCGAATTAATGAAGCAATCAGTCAACTTGCCGATACCAATATTTATTTTCATGATGCGGGAGGAGTTACAGCAAGTGAAATCAAAGCCAAATGTAGAAGATTATCCACACAAGGAGAAGGTTTAGGTTTAGTCATTATCGACTATCTACAATTAATTGATTCCTCTTCCAAATATTCTGGAAGTAGACAACAAGAAGTATCAGAAATTTCAAGAAGTTTAAAAACAATGGCACTAGAATTAGAAGTGCCAGTAATTGCTTTATCCCAATTGTCGAGAAGTGTCGAAAAAAGAGAAGACAAAAAACCAGTCTTATCCGATTTAAGAGAATCAGGTTCAATCGAACAAGATGCGGATATCGTAGCAGCTCTCCATGCTCCAGATGTAGAAGCACCACCAGATGATAATCTACCAGTCCCTATCCAATTAATTATTCTAAAACACAGAAATGGACCAATAGCAACAATTGATATGTTATTTAAGAAAAAAACTTCAACCTTTTTATCGATAAAGAAAGAAGGGGATAAAAATGCCGGATAGTCGTTTTAGAGTATCATATATATTAGTAATAATATTATTAGGAATATTAGTATTTGCTTTAGGATTTACTCATTATAGTACTAAAAATCCACAAAATGTATACCAAATATATATTGATGGAGAAATCATTGGTACAGTAGAAAGTAAGACAGATTTTGAAGAATTTATCAATAAAAAAGAAGAATCCATCAAGAAAAAGTATGACGTAAAAAAAGTAGAAGTACCAAACGGGGTAATGATTAAAGAAGTTACAACTTACAATAATAATATTGATAGCAATGAAGAAGTATACAAAAGAATAGTCAAGAAAAAACAATTTACCATTAAAGGAGTGGCTATCACCATAAAAAATAAAGGCGAAAAAAATGTTAAACCCAAATATATTTATGTATTAAAAAAACAAATATTTGATGATGCAATTACGCAATTAATAAAATCTTTTGTAAATGAAGATGATTATAAAAGTTATATGGAAAGTACACAAAAAGAAATTGTAGATACAGGAAAAGTAATTAAAGATATCTCTATTGCAGAAGATATTACATATAAATCATCTTATATCTCCATTGATAAAGAAATCTTTACTGATTCTAGTACTTTAGCAAAATATTTATTATATGGAACAACAAAAAAACAATCTACTTATCAAGTACAAGAAGGAGATACTATTGAAACCGTTGCTAATGCCAATAAATTAAATGTTCAAGAATTCTTAATTGCAAATTCTAACTTCAAAAGTGAAAATGCACTACTTTATACAGGACAAGAAGTAAATGTAGGATTAATCAATCCATTAATTAGCGTAGTAGTAGAAATCAATGGTGTAAGTGATGAGGAAAAAAATTATTCTGTGAATGTTCAATATGATGAAAACCAAGTACAAGGAGTAGAATATGTCAAACAAGAAGGAGAAAATGGATTATATCGTGTAAGCAGAGAATATGAGTACATCAATGGACAATTATCAGATACTATCAACTTAAATACTATTGAATTGAAACCAAGTGTAGATAAAATTATTGTGAAAGGGTCTAAAGAAATTCCTCATGTTGCTGATCTTTCTCACTGGGCATGGCCAACAGATACCCCATACACGATTACCACATACTTTGGTTATCGTTGGGGAAGTATGCATGCAGCTCTAGATATTTATGGTCCAGGATATGGCTCTAATATTTATGCGGCAAACAATGGAACTGTCGTTGAAACAAAAGGAGGTTGTGTTCCTGGTAATATTTCATGTAATGGAAGACAAGGAAATTATATCTTGATTAACCATAATGCAGGAAATTATTATACACAATATATGCACTTATCATCAATATTAGTAAAAGAAGGACAAGTAGTAAGTAGAGGACAAAAAATAGCAACTATGGGAAATACAGGAGAAGTATATCCAACACCAAATTCTTCTAGTCCTTATAGTGGAACACATTTACACTTCGCTGCATGGAGAGGATATCCACACCGCGGTGGAACTCCATTCGATCCATTTACATTATACCGATGAAAGCAATCGTATTATCATCAGGTAGTAAAGGAAACACTACCTATATCGAGTGTAATGGAACAAAAATATTAATCGATCTAGGAAATACTTGTAAATATGTTAAAGAAAAATTAAGTACTTTACAAATAAACGCGGAAGACCTAGACGCCATTTTAATCACTCATACTCATGTAGATCATGTCAAAGGCCTAAAAGTATTCCAAAAAAAATATCATACAAAAGTTTATTTGACAGAAAAAATGCAAGAAGATCTAGATTACATTGACAATTATCAAATCATTGACAACCATGGAGAATTTCAAATTAATAATTTAACTATTCATGTATTAAAAACAAGTCACGATACCCCTGATTCCGTAGGTTATGTTGTAGAAGGGGAGCATAAAAGTGTTGTATATATAACAGATACAGGATATATCAATCAAAAATATTTTCCTCTCCTTACTAACAAAGAAATTTATATCATGGAAAGTAATCACGACATCGAAATGCTGAATCATAGCTCATATCCCTTTAAAGTAAGACAAAGAATATTAGGAGATAAAGGCCATTTATCCAATTATGACTCAGCAAGATATCTTTCTTCATTTATTGGAGAAAATACCAAATATATTTTACTTGCCCATTTATCCCATGAAAATAACACAAAAGACCTAGCTTATGAAACACTAAATAATAGATTAAGGGAAAATCAGCAAAAAGTGGAAAAAATTATCATCACCAAACAAGATGAAGAATCAGAGGAGGTCTTTGTATGATAAAAATATTATGTATAGGAAAAATTAAAGAATCCTTTTATCAAGACGCTATTAAAGAATATATGAAACGTCTTAGTAAATATCATAAAGTTATCATCGAAGAACTACCAGACTCAAATAAACAAAAAGAAGAAGAACTTTTATTAAAAAAAATTAATCAAAAAGATTACAATATTGTTTTAGATATAGAAGGAAAAATGTTAAATTCTATCGAACTTTCTAATCATATTGATAAAACATTCCAAATAAACTCAAATATTACATTTATCATAGGAGGTAGTGATGGATTAACAGAGAAAGTAAAAGAAATAGCAGACTTTAAATTATCTTTTTCAAAACTAACTTTTCCTCATCAATTATTTAGAGTAATTCTTCTAGAACAAATTTATAGAAGTTTTAAAATACTGAATCATGAAACTTACCACAAATAAAAATTTTTCTAAAGAAAGGAGTTTATATGTTTATTCATTTAATATTATTAATTATAGGATTTATCATTTTAATTAAAGGAGCAGATATTTTTGTCGATGGAGCATCCGCTGTAGCAGGAAACTTTAAAATATCAAAAATGCTAATAGGATTAACCATAGTAGCTTTTGGAACAAGTGCTCCAGAACTTGCCGTTAGCATAAAGTCCCTTCTATCAGGAAGTGGCGATATCGTATTAGGAAATGTTATAGGAAGTAATATCTTAAATATTCTTCTTATTCTAGGAGTAAGTTCTTTATTTCATTCATTAAGTGTAAAAAATAATACCGTAAAAAAAGAATTACCCATTACCATCTTAATTACAACTCTCTTTGCCGTATTATTATCAGATAATCTCATTAATCATACAAAAGATAATTTTACTAGAGGAGATGGAATAACTTTAATTTTATTCTTCCTTGTCTTTATCTATTATCTAATTAGTATGGCAAGAAAAAAGATAGATATTGATGATAAAACAGAATATATGCCTCTATCTAAAGCCTTTATTTTTACTGCTATTGGATTAATTTCAATCATTTTAGGAAGCAATCTTGTAGTAGATCATGCCTCTAACTTAGCTAAACTTTTAGGAATTAGTGAAAAAATGATTGCCTTAACCATTATTGCCCTAGGAACATCTCTTCCCGAATTAGTAACATCAGTTATGGCAACAAGAAAAGGAGAGTATGACATTGCTATTGGAAATGTCGTAGGAAGTAATATCTTTAATATCGGTATAGTAACAGGAATTCCCATTGCCATCTTAGGAGGAATATCCAAAGTTTCCTTTAATCAAATCGATTTATTCATCATGTTACTTTCTATTATTCTATTATTTGTCTTTTCTTATAAACATCAAAAAATTACCAAAAAAGAGGGAATTATCTTCTTAATTTTATTTGTTATCTATTATAGTTATGTAATATATATAGGTTAAATCTAAAGAAGTATTTTTCTTCTTTTTTCTTTTTCTTAAAATACTGAATGAGAATAGAACAACAAGATAAAGATTTTATCAGAAAATAGTACGAACAAATGTACGATAAAATATTGACAAAGTAATTTTAGTAGTTTATAATAGGGTTCGTACAGTGAGTAAAGGAGATAAACATGAGTAAAATATTAGAAAAAGACAAAGCTTTAGCCCAAGTAATGGCCGATATTGAAAAACAATTTGGTAAAGGGGCTATTATGAAATTGGGAGAACAAGAAAATGCCGAAGTAGAAGTAAGCAAAAGTGGATCTTTAGCATTAGATATTGCCTTAGGAGTAGGAGGATATCCCAAAGGAAGAATTATTGAAATTTATGGTCCAGAATCTTCAGGAAAAACAACTTTTGCTCTTCACGCAATTGCAGAAGTACAAAAAGAAGGAGGAAGAGCAGCGTTTATCGATGCAGAACACTCTGTTGATCCTGTCTATGCTGAGGCACTAGGAGTAGATATAGATGAATTATTATTATCACAGCCAGATACAGGAGAACAAGCCTTAGAAATTTGTGATGCTCTAGTAAAAAGTGAAGCAATAAATATTATTGTCATTGACTCTGTAGCAGCTCTAGTTCCCCAAGCAGAAATTGATGGAGAAATGGGAGATTCTCATGTTGGCTTACAAGCAAGATTAATGAGCCAAGCCCTAAGAAAATTATCTGGTTCAATCAGTAAAACCAATACAATTGTTATATTTATTAATCAATTAAGAGAAAAAGTAGGTGTCATGTTCGGAAATCCAGAAACAACACCAGGAGGAAAAGCCTTGAAGTATTATTCTTCTGTACGTCTAGACATTAGAAGAGGAGAACAATTAAAACAAGGAACAGATATCGTAGGTAATTCTACCAAAATAAAAGTCGTAAAAAACAAAGTAGCGCCACCTTTCAAAACAGCTGTTGTAGATATTATGTATGGAACAGGAATATCTCATGAAGGAGAAGTATTAGACTTAGCAACAGAAGCAGGAATCGTCGAAAAAAGTGGAGCTTGGTATGCTTATAAAGAGAATAAAATCGGTCAAGGAAAAGAAAATGCTAAAGTATACCTAACCAAAAATCCAGAAATATTAAAGGAAATAGAAGACCAAGTAAGAGAATGCTATGGAATAGATAAAAAAGAAAAAGGAAAAAAAGAAAAAAAGGAAAAAGTTACCAAAAAAGAAGAAAAGAAAGAAGAAAAATAAAACTGATGGAAAAAATCAGTTCTTTTCTTTAATAAAGACTAAAACAAAAGCAAAAGAAAATATAAGTATTATAATCATATAACTTATGTTATAATAAACATATAGAAATGAGGAAATAAAATGGGACTATTTGACAAAATAAAAAAAGCATTTACCACAAATAAAACAGAAGCAGTAGAAAAATACGATAAAGGATTAGAAAAAACGAGAAAAGAATTTGTCTCTCAATTATCTAACTTAAGTAAAAAATATAAAAATATTGATGAAAACTATTTCGAAGAATTGGAAGATATCTTAATCATGGCAGATATTGGTGTAGATACTGTAATGAAATTTGTAGAACTATTAAGAAAAAGAGTAAAAACCGAAAAAATAGAAGATGCCAGTAAGTTAAAAGATATTATCATTGATGAATTATTTATCATGTATGTAGGCAATGATATATTAGATAGTAAAATTCATTATGCTGAAGATGGACCAACAGTAATTTTATTTGTCGGAGTAAATGGAGTAGGAAAAACAACAACCATAGGAAAATTTGCTCATCAATTAAAAGAACAAGGAAAAAAAGTAATGTTAGTAGCAGGAGATACATTTAGAGCAGGAGCAATTGAACAATTAGAAGAATGGGGAGAAAAGGTAGGAACAACAGTAATATCTTCAACCTCAAAAGATCCTTCTAGCGTCATGTATGATGGACTAGAAAAAGCCGTAAAAGAAGATTATGATGTTGTTTTAATTGATACAGCAGGAAGACTTCAAAACAAAGAAAATCTAATGAGAGAACTAGAAAAAGTCAATCGTGTAATTCAAAAAATTATACCAACCGCTCCACATGAAACCCTTTTAGTTATTGATGCAACAACAGGACAAAATGGAATTAGCCAGGCTAAAAGTTTTAAAGAAATCACAAATATCACAGGTATTGTTTTAACAAAATTAGATGGAACAGCAAAAGGAGGAATTGTCTTAGCAATCAAAGAATCCGTAGCCCTTCCTGTTAAATATGTAGGATTAGGAGAAGGAATGGATGATTTAGAAAAATTTGATATTGAAAAATATATTTATGGATTATTTAAAGATTTGTAGGTGATATTTTTGGAAAAAAGAGATTACTTAATTATCCTATATGATTTATATGGAGAACTTTTAAATGATAAGCAACAACAATATTTTGAAGAATATTATTTTAATAATCTTTCTTTAGGAGAAATCAGTGAAAACTTAAATATTAGCAGAAATGCTGTTCATAAAAGTTTACAAAGTATAGAAGAAAAATTACAATTTTATGAAGAAAAATTAAAACTATACAAAAAAAGCAAAATAATTTATGATATAATAGAGAAAGAAAGTAGCCAAGAGATAAAAAGAGTCTTAAAGGAGATGATCTTAGAAGATGAAATATATAGATGAAAAAGATTTACCAGTAGAAATTAAAAATAATGAATTACCCAAAGATACAGATAAACATTATCAAATGTTTTATGATGAAAAAGTAAGAACAAGTGGTGGTTTTGTAGATGCCATCTTTTTAGGAGCAATCATTCTCGTTTCTTTTATGTGGGGAATGCTTGCTGTAATTTTAAGATAGGAGGATAGAAATGCCTGAGAACACAGAAAGTATTATTAGTCGATATGCTGATGAAATGACTTCAGCTACTTATATAACAGACCCTGCAATTGCTCGTGATGAAGAAATTAAGAATTTAATTTTAGTTTTATTAACACCAGAAAAATCAGCCATTTTAGTAGGTAAACCAGGTATTGGTAAAACAGCTATTGTAGAAGGTCTTGCCTATCGCATTCAAAAAAGATTAGTCCCAAATGTACTACTTGGATTTAGAATATTCAGAGTAAATACAACCGCACTATTAGGTCAAGATGGAGATGAAAATAGAGTATTAAAACTTGTTCAAGAATTAAAAAATATGGATCGAGTAATCTTATTCATCGATGAAATTCATACCCTAATAGGAGATGGAAGACTAGATTTAGCCAATATGTTCAAAGAAGGATTAAGTAGAGGAACAATTAAAATTATTGGGGCGACAACAACTTACGAATATGAACACTTTATCCTAAGAGATAAAGCCTTTATGAGAAGATTTGATAAAGTCGATGTAAGTGAACCAACAGGAGAACAATGTGTTCAAATTTTAATGAGAACTTTACCTAAAATTGAATATCAAACTCATGTAAAATTAGCCTATACAGAATTCCAAAAAGAAAATATCATGAAATTTATTGTTGATATGACTAGCGAATATAAAAGAGTATACGAAATCTCATCAAGATATCCAGATATTGCTCTAGTTTTATTAAGGCAAGCCTTTTCTAATGCTGTTTACGAAAATAGAAGTACAGTAGGATTTAAAAATATTTATGATGCCATAAGATTTACAAAGGCAGTATATCCTGATGTAATCAAAAAAGAATTAGTAAAATTTAAAGAAATATTTAAAGAAGAATTAGCCTTAGAAGGAGTAAAAGTCAATCCAGAAAATTATCTTGCCAATTAGTTAACTTTATTGCAAAGTAGGTAAATATTTAGTATCCTTAAATTAACAGTAAAGGAGTGTTATGATGCAAGAGTCAACAATAACGAAAGAAAAATATAAATTAAAAAAAAATATTATTAAAATTGCTTTAGGAACAAGTATGGTATCAACATTAACATTAGCAGGAATTAAAGGAATAAATGATTTTTATATTCATAGATTAGGCGCTAAACAAGCCTATAATAAAATGATAGAGGAAGGGAATATTCCTAAAAAACTAGATATAACCTACATTGATGATGCAGATTCTTGGACAGTTATTTATCAAGATGAAGAAGGAAAAAGAGTAGAAAGAAGTGATGTAGATATTCATGACTTTTTACATGATATATACATATCTTCTCTAGATAATGGCGTAAATACTAAAGAACTTGCTACTAGCTTGTCATATGCTGGAGTAATGGACTCTTTACTTGAAAAAGTGATGAATATAACCTCAGAAGAAATAGAGTCATGTGAGTTAGAAAATTATTATGCTAAAATCAACGAAAAAGAAGGAAGAAGGCTAAAAAATAAATGAGCAAAGAATTAAAGATAATTGAATATAACCAAAAAAAATATTTTTTAGTCGATACTATAAAAAATACTGACAAAGAATATTATTATTTTTCCAATTTATTAGATAATAAAGATATTATGATTATGTCATTAGAAGAAAATGATTTATTAGAACTTATTGAAGATAAAGAAGAATTAACAAATATCCTTGCTTTATTTTATGATAAATATAGAAATATTAATAATCAGGAACAAGTCAATTAGGACTTATTCCTGATTATATTAAAAAAAGAACTAAAAAGCTGAAATGAAAAAGTAAATTCCAGTTTGAAAACTTAAATTCCACTTTTTGGGGATTTTCATCTAATTTTTGAGTAAAGGATATTTTCTTTTACTCATTTTTATTGTAAAATATGGCTTGTAAAGCAAATTTTGTTAAAT
>JAQXQC010000070.1 GCA_029100965.1 Bacilli bacterium
AAATTTTAGAAACATGAAATCTAGAATTATGATAATAACAAATATATTTAGAAAAGATAAAAGAGAGTACCACACAAAGTATAGTACTCCCAAATATGCATAACTAATTTATACTAGGTCCGCTTAATTTCGAAGAACCAATTAAACTAGACTCTGTTCTAGTTTTTTTGTTGTGCTTTTTAGATTATTATTGTATAATACTTTCTTGCAAATGGGGGATATTATGGATAAGGATAGAATTTTTCAAGAATTAAATTTTCTTTTTCAAAAAATGAATTATTTACCATCGTATGAGTCTTTATTAAAAATTTATCATAAAGATGGACTTAAAGATTTGCAAAGTAAAATTTATCAATTCATTTATGTTGATCGGGAGGATATTCAAATTCATATTTTGGAGAAGAAAAAATACTTCAATGAAATTTTACTTACTACAGATATTGGGCATTTTATTTTCAAAAACAAAAAATTGGAAGATTTTTTAGATTCTTATTCTTTGATTGATTTTTATTGTCTTTTATCTAGTGAACATTCTTTTAGACAAGATTCTTCTTCTTTATATGAGAAAATAGAAGTTGAGACATTCTATACTTATTTAAGTGCTTATTATTGGTATTGTATGATAACAGATGAATTGAAATATCCGCAATTATTTCGAATTCTTAATTCTAACTATTCTAGATTTTATCATTGCCTTTATCCTGAAAATTTAATTTCTTTGGAATGTTTAGAAAATCAATATTTTTATTGTTATTTATCTTCTATTAATTATTCTTTTCTTACTTCTATTCTAGATAAGTATTTTAATCTTTCTGTTTGTCCAGTTAAGATAAATTCCCATCTACAATTTCTTTTGGCAGTTCTTTATTTTTATCCAAAATCTTTATCTTATATTCAAGAGAATATTGATGAATTTAAAGAATTTATTTTACAGAAAGAAAAAACAGGACTAGATATTGAGATGGTATATTCTTTTTTAAAGAAAACTCATTTAATTCATCAATTTAATCAAAATGAATTAATAGAATTATACCAACAAAATCCTACTTTTTTTTATCAAAATGATTGGGATAAATTTTTACCTATTGCTCAGTTAGTTAAAAATGATAGTCCTATGATTCGGTTGAATAAGGAAGATTTTTCTGTACATTTGGTATATCATCTTTATGATTTATTTCATGATATGCCTATTGAGGTTCTTCTTTCATCGATGGAAGAAGACAAAAAACATTCTTTTTTATTTTATTTTTTAAGTTTTAATTCTACTATAGTGAAGTTATATCATATGTATTACAAAAGTTATAAGAAAAATATTTCTGCTCATTTAGAGTTAGATAATATGGAGGACTTTTTAAGATGTTTATTTCAGAAAAATAATTTATTAAAAATTTATGATCATCCTCAAATTTATGATGATGATATATATTTTTTATCTTGTTTTAAAGATTATTTTGGTGAGGAATTGGAGAATAATATTGATCAAGTGAAGTGTTTATCTCGAAAGAGGAGCTTGCTGTTTTATAATCAATTGATTTTTCTTGAACAAAACTCTCAATTATCTAATGAAGGTAGAGGAAAAATATTTCGTTTTGTTATTTATAGTAAATCTTTATCTTCTAGGGAGAAGGGGAAGCTTTTTAAGGTATTAAAGTCTTATTATGGATATTTTATGAGAGAAGTTGATGTTTTATCTTTGTTTGATGAAATGAAAAAAAGAGAGATTTCTCTTCCTAAAGTTTTAAAAGAAAAGTGTATTTCTAAAAGATATTTTGATTCTAGTTATCAAAATTTGATGGAGAACTATCCTATGGTTTGGGATAAGTTTTCAAAGATAGATAATTCTTTGGATAGAGAAGTTTTTCTGAAGGAAGTTCATTTGATTGACCAGATATTAGCAAAAGACTTTAATTCTGATTTAATGAATCAAGAAGTATTTTCTTTTCCTTTTGAACGATTATTATTTGATTTTCAAAATACTGAATTATATGATAAACTTCTTACTGTTTATTCTTCTAAAGTAAGGAATAATGTTTTAGTAAAAGAAAAAAAGAATTAGTTTGTCTAGTTCTTTTTAGTGATCTAAATCTTTAGTTAGAATGCCAATATTAACAAGTCCAGATATTGCTACGATTACATAGACAACTCTTGTTAGAATTGTTCCATCTCCAAATAGGAATTCTACTAAATTAAAGTTAAATATTCCAACAAGTCCCCAGTTTACACACCCTATAATGGCTAAAACTAAAGTGATTTTATATAACGTATTCATTTTTTGCCTCCTTTTTATACTAATATTATTTGACAATTTTAGCTAATTTATTCATAATTTTTTTTTTAAATATATATAATTTTAATGAAAGTTAGAGAGGTGAATATGAAAAATATTTTAAAGTTAGTACTGATTAGTAGTATTTTCTTATTATCTGGTTGTGGAATTAAGAATGCAGATAGTGTACTTAAAAATATGGAGAAGAGTCTTAAGAATGCGAATAGTTATTATGTAGAAGGTGTTATGGAAATTATTAATCATGAGGATACTTATACTTATAATGTTAATGTTTCTTATAAAAATGGGGATTATTATAAGATAGTACTTACAAATACTCTAAATAATCATGAACAGGTAATTTTAAGAAATGATGACGGTGTATATGTTGATACCCTTTAAAGTTGCAAATTTGATTTACAAATAGTAGATCTTTTTTTTTATTTTCTTTTAAATAAATAGATAAGTTTCTTTTTCATGATATACTAATAGTATTAAATGTATTTTGCAACTGATATTTTACATTTTGCAACCTTTTTTTGGTGGCGCAACTGGAGAAAGTTATGTTAAAATTTGCAGTAGAGAGGTGAGAAAAATGAAATTTTATGAAAAATTAGTCATTTTAAGAAAGAAAAATAATTTTAGTCAAGAACAGTTGGCTGATCGGTTAGGAGTTTCACGATAGGCTGTTTCTAAATGGGAATCTGGAACATCAGTTCCTGATATGGACAAGATGATGAATCTTTGTAAAATATTAAATTGTAGTTTAGAAGAACTTGTTGATGATGGAATTTCTAATGGTAATGCAAAAGGTGTAGAAGTAAAATTTAGTTGGAAAGAATATTATCAAGAATTTTTAGATTTTGTGACAAAAACGTTTAATATGTTTTGGAGTATGAGATTGATTGAAAAGGTAAAGTGTATTTTAGAAATGCTATTTATTGCTTTTAGTCTTTATTTATTATGGTTTATTACGGGAGCAATTATTACCCGAGTTTTTTCTAATTTAATTTATTTATTGCCATTTACGGTAAGAAATATTGTGATGAATGTATCTTCTCTTATTTATGCTATCTTTGGATTGGGGATTGGTTTAGTATTGATTATTCATATTTTTAAAATAAGATATTTAGATTATTTTGTTACTATTGAAGATAATAATGTTGTTGAAAAAAAGATAGAATCTCCTGTTGATGAAGGCGTTCATGAAAAAGAGGAAACAAGAACTTTTGTAGAGAAGAAGAAAAATAAAATTATTATTCGAGATCCTAAGCATAGTACATATCATTTTTTTGATTTTCTAGCAAGAATTGTGGTTTTATTTTTAAAGTTTATGTTTTGGATTGTTGCTATTCCTTTTGTAATTACTTTTATTTTTATTACTTTTTTAGGATGTTCTAGTTTATTTTATCTTAAAGATACGGTTCTTTATTTTGGTATTTTTATAATTTGTTTAGGTGCTCTTTTAGTGAATTATTTAATTTTAGAGTTTATTTATCATTTTATTTTTGAATTAAAAAATCTTTATCAGCGAATGTTTATTTTATTTATTATTGGTCTTCTTTTTATGGGAGTAGGTGCTAGTATTAGCTTTTTAACATATACTTCTTTTGAAGTTGTAGATAATTATCAAAGTGAAGATTTGGAGGTTACAACAAAGAAAATTCAAGTTAATGAAGATACTGAATTTTGTTTTTTAAGAGATGCAAATACAAATATTAGTTATCATATTGATGATACAAAGAAGGATATTACAGTAGAAATTAAACATCCTCGTGTTTATGAGGTTTATTTATATGAATCTGGAGAAAATAATCATCACTACTTTTTAGATTATTATGCTAAAGATGGAATTTTAGAATTACAATCTTATCAAAAATTACTTCGGGAGAAGAAGAGATTAAGTTTAGATAGAGAATATCATTTTGATATGAAAATTACTGCTTCTTCTACTGTTATTAATCAGTTAAAACAAAAAGAAAATATAGATAATTAAGTAAATTATTTTTAAGTATTTTAGTGGGGAGGAAAAAATGATAACATTAAAAAATGTATCAAAATATTATTATAATAAAGGAATTATTGCTAGTGGATTTACGAAGCTAAATTTAAGTTTTCATTTAGGAGAATTTGTTGCTATTACAGGTGAATCTGGTAGTGGAAAATCGACACTTTTAAATGTCATTAGTGGACTAGATTCTTATGAAGAAGGGGAGATGTATATTGATGGTAAGGAAACCAGTCATTATACAGAAACTGATTTTGAAAATTATCGTCGTGAATATATCAGTAATATCTTTCAAAATTTTAATTTGGTGAATAGTTATACGGTTTATCAGAATATTGAATTAGTGATGTTGACTAATGGAAAAAAGGGTAGGGAAGTCAAACAGAAAGTTTTAGCACTAATTGATCAAGTTGGACTTCATCGCTATAAAAATACGAAAGTTTCTAAATTATCTGGTGGTCAAAAGCAGCGAGTAGCGATTGCCCGTGCTTTAGCAAAGGAAACCCCTATTTTAATCGCTGATGAACCAACTGGTAATTTGGATTCTACTTCTGCTTTAGAAATTATTCAATTACTTCATGATATATCAAAAGATAAATTAGTGATTATTGTTACACATAATTATGAACAAGTAGAAAAATATGTTACTAGAAAAATTAAAATGCATGATGGGAAAGTTTTAGAGGATAAAGTTTTAAAAAAGACAAAGGAAGTGAATTATACCAAAAATGAAAAACAACGTAATCTTTGTTTTTCTAGTAAAATGAAATTAGGGTTTCGTAATGCTTTTAATATTTTTCCTAAGTTTGTTTTAGTATTGATGGTCTATCTTTTTGTTGTCTCTTCAGTCATGCTTGCGTATTCTTTCTTTAAAAAACAAATTTATTTGTTAGAGAATAATGGTTATAACAGTTATTTTCAAGATACTTCATCTACCAGATTGGTCATCAAGAAAGAAGATAAGTCAGTATTTTCTGATGAGGATTATGAGAAAATAAAGAATATTTCTCACGTGAAAAAAGTTGTTCCTTATGATTTAAATTTGGATAATGTGATTTATCTTCATGATGATAATTCTTTCTATTTTCAAGGAGTATTTGATGATGTACAAAATTTTTCTTCGAATAAGAAATTAAAGTATGGAACTTTACCAGTTAAGGATGATGAGATTTTACTTTTAGGAAGTCCTAATGACTATGTTTTAAGTGATCTTGGAAAAGATATTATTGGTAAAAAAGTAACACTTTCTACTCAATATACTTCTGAAGATAGTAAAACTTATACAATTACGGGAGTTTTTTATGATAAAAATTTAAATTATTATGATATTGGGAAGATTTATGGGACAAATCATTTGGTTGATGAATTAAAATTTTCAATGAATCAGTCAATGAGTCAACTTAAGGTTTTATTTTTAGATGAATATCATGATTCTAATTCTTATGATGTTCATTATCGGATTATTCCTAGTGATATGGTTCAAGGGGATGATGTTTATATTTCTAGTGATTTTAATTCTTCTTGTAAAAATGATTCTTGTTTGGGATATCCTTTAAAAATAGAAGTAAATCAATTATATTATCAGGATTCTTTATCTTTAAAAGTAGGAAAAACTTATCAAAATAATAATATGAAGACTTTATTAGGGGATTATTCTTTTGAGGAATATAATGGAGCAATATTTATTAGTACAGATAATTATAACCGTTTATTTAATAAAGGAAACTATCAGAGTAGTATTTTTGTGGATAGTGAAAAGAATATTGATATAGTTAGAGAAGAACTTACAAAAAATAATATTTCTTCTTTAAAAATAAAGGATACTTTAGTGAATGATGGTGCGGTTGAAGAAATGAAGATTATTCAAACGATTGTTATTGTTACTTTGTTTATTACTTTATTCTTTATTGCTTATTTTGTTATTCGAATTATTTTAAAATCTAGAAATATTTATTTTGGTACAATTCGTATTTTAGGGGCTAAGAGAAGTGATTGTAAGCAATTATTAGAGATTGAATTATTTACGGTATTTCATCTTGCTTATTTCTTGTTTTTGTTCTTGTTATATGGAAATTGGAAACAATTATTTCATCTTTCTATTTTTACAACAGTATCTAAATATTTAGTATTATCTGATTATCTTTTACTTTATTTTATTTTAGTATTAATGTCGTATTTGATTAGTGTTCGTTTTGCTCGTAAGATATTTTGTCATAGTGCGATGAAAACGATGAGGGAGGAGGTTTAAAATGCTTAGTTTGAAGAAGGTAAATAAATATTTTCATCGGGGGAAAAAGAATCAAATTCATGTTATTGATAATACTTCATTAGAACTTCCTCGTACTGGTTTAGTTGCTTTACTTGGACCGTCTGGATGTGGAAAGACCACTCTTTTAAATGCTATTGGTGGATTGGATAAGATAAAGAGTGGAACAATTACTATTGATTCTAAGAAAATTAGTACACGGTTTACTTCTAAGGTAGATAAGATTAGAAATTTATATATAGGATATATATTTCAGGATTATAAATTGATTGATCATTTATCTGTTTATGATAATGTCGCAATTGTTTTAAAAATGTTAGGAATTAAAAATAAAGAAGAAATTAAGCGGCGAGTTGAGTATGTTTTAGATTGTGTTGGCATGCTTCGTTATCAAAGAAGACCTGCTGGAATGCTCTCAGGTGGAGAAAGACAGCGAGTAGGAATTGCTAGAGCAATTGTTAAAAATCCTAATATTATTTTAGCAGATGAACCTACTGGGAATTTGGATAGTAAGAATACTTTAGAGATTATGAAGATTATTAAAGCAATTTCTAAAAATCGATTGGTTATTTTAGTTACGCATGAACAGAATTTGGCTACTTTTTATGCTGATCGTATTATTCGTATTGCTGATGGCAAGATTTTATCAGATGAAGAGAATACTTATGATCATGAATTGGATTATGAGATTGATAATTGTTTTTATTTAAAAGATTTTAAAAAGAAAAATACTTATCAAGAAGAGGATACTTGTATTTCTCTTTATCGAAATGATCAAGAACATATTTCTTTAGATATGGTTGTTAGAAATGGGAATGTTTATATTAAAAGTAATAATTCTCTTAGTATAGAGGTTGTTGACGATACTTCTAATATTGAATTTATTGATGATCATTATCAAAAGATAGGGAAAAATCATTTAGAGGATTATCAGTTTGATTTTTCTAAGATTGATAATCAAAAATTTAAGAAAAGATATGCTTCTATTATGAATCCTTTTTCTTCTTTTCGTAAAGGTTTTTTAAAAGTGTTAGATTATCCTATTTTAAAGAAATTACTTTTATTTGGTTTTTTTCTTGCTGGTATGTTTATTATGTATTCAACCAGTAGTATTGCTGCTACTTTACAACTTCATGAAGAAGATTTTATTGAGTTAGATCCTCATTATTTGCTTATAGAAAAAGGGAAAAATACTGATGAAGATTATATGGCTTATCAAGATGTTGATGATGTTTTATATGTTCTTCCTGGTAATTCTAAAGTAAATTTTAATTTTTTAGCACAAGATTATTATCAAACACTTAATGTACCAGCTGGTACATTATCTGGTTCTTTAGTTGATCTTTCTATGATTAAAGAATCTGATATAATAAAAGGAGATATGCCTACTAATTCTCATGAGATTGTTATTGATAAATTGGTAGCAACAAGATTATTAGATAGTTCTAGTAGTTATCAGATGGCTGGTATTGTTGATGTAGATGATTTCTTAGGAAGAGTAGTTAGTATTCCTCATTTAGGAGAATTTAAGATTGTAGGAATTACTGATCAAGTAAGGGCAAATATATATGTTAATAAAGAGATGATGGTACCAATTATTGTAAATAGTAGTAAAAATGATAATGAATCTGATGATAATCATACAAAGGAAAATTCTTTTGTTGCTTACTCTTTATATCAAGATAAAATTACCATTAAAAAGGGAAGAGCACCTATTAATGATAATGAAATTATTGTAAATATTAATTCAGAATCTTCTATGCCTTTAAATAAAGAAGTGAAGATATCTGAACATGATTCTAGAGTTGTTGTTGGCTATTATACTAGTGTAGATGGTTATTCTTATTACTTTACAACAGATAAAGCTATTTTATCCAATTATTTAGAAAAGAATAGATATTTAGCTATTTATACCAATCATGAAAAGAAAGTATTAAGTACTTTTCAAGAAAAAAAAGTAAATATTTATAGCAGTTATGATAGAAGTTTAAAAGAATATCAAGAAAAAAAGAAAGAGAATAGAAAAACTACTTTGATTGTATCAGGAATTATTCTTGCTATTTCATTTATTGAAATCTTTTTAATGATTCGTTCTTCTTTCTTATCTAGGGTAAAAGAAATTGGAATATATAGAGCAATTGGAGTAAAAGTTTTGGATATTTATTTAATGTTTTCGGGAGAAATTATTGCAATTACTACTTTAGCAGGAATTCCTGGATTATTATTAATGGCATACTTTTTATCCATCTTGTCTAAAGTAAAGTTTTTATCTAGGATGATTTTAATTAATCCAGTTCTTGTATTATTTGCTATTTTAATTACTTATTTATTGAATTTATTTATTGGATTATTTCCTATTTATTTTACTGTTAGAAAAAGACCTGCTGAAATATTAAGTCGCTATGACGTAGACTAAGTTTTACGTCTTTTTTCTTGGTTAATTTTATTTACTTTCTGAAGTAGATAGTCTATAATTATCTAATAATAAAGAGTAATGTTAGGAAGTGATTGTTTGGAGCCTATTTTATATCGAGTAGTTAGACCAATAATTAATATTTTGTTTAAGTTTTTTTATCAACCTACTTATCTTGGATTAGAGAATATTCCTAAGGAGGGTAGTGTTGTTTTAGCAGGAAATCATACAAATAATTTTGATTGTCTTTTGTTAATTAGTTCTACAAAAAGAACAATTCATTTTTTAGCAAAAGATGAACTTTTAAAAGGGCCTAAGAAAGTGATTTTTAAGAATATGGGAATTATTCCCGTAAATAGAAGAATTCATGATAAAGAAGCTTTAATAAAAGCTAAGAAAGTACTTTCTCAAAATCAAGTCATTGGCATTTTTCCTGAAGGAACTTTTAGTAAAGTTAAAGGGCAACTTTTACCTTTTAAGATAGGAGCCGTTAAAATGGCACATGATACCAATGCTAAATTAGTTCCATTTATGATAACTGGGACATATAAATTATTAAGGAAGAATATTACTATAACTTTTTATCCTCCTTATAATGTTGCTGATGATTTAGGATTAGAGAATGATAAATTAAGAGATTTCTTACAAAAAGAATTAGATGGAAAGAAGGAATGACTTTTGAGTATTTTAGATATGAAATTTTTTCGTTTTTTAGGATTTAAAAAGAAACCTAATGCTCCTTGGAGTAAATATTATCATAAGAAAGATATGGATTTATTTGTTCCAGATATTTCTTTATATGAACATTTTTTAAATAGGATGAAGAATTATCCTGATCGTAATGCTTTTGATTATTTTGGAACTAAAACGACTTATTCAGATTTAGTTAAAAAGATTGATTTGTGTGCTAAAGCATTTTTAAGTTATGGGATAAGGAAAAATGATGTAGTAACTATTTGTATGCCAAATACACCAGAGGGGATTATTTCTTTTTTAGCATTAAATAAAATTGGGGCAATTTCTAATATGGTTCATCCTCTTGCTAGTGAAAATGAAATTAAGAATGATTTAAATGAAACTGGTAGTGTGATGATGGTTCTTATTGATATTGATTATGAAAAGATAAAGAATATAATAAATGATACAGAAGTTTATAAAGTTATTGTTGTTAGAGCTAGTGATTCTATGCCATTTTTTATGAAATTGGGTTATAATTTAACGGTTGGATTAAAAACTGAACTTCCTCGTAAAAATAGCAAATATATTTATTGGGAAGAATTTATGAAAAATGCTTCTACTTATCAAAATGATTATCATTATGTAGGCAAAAAAAATACACCTGCAGTAATGCTTCATAGTGGTGGTTCTACTGGTACACCTAAGGCAATTGTTTTATCTAATGGTAACTTTGTTACGTTAGTAGAACAATCTCAAATTGTTTTTGATGAGTTGGAAGTAGGAGATAAATGTCTATCTATCATGCCAATTTTTCATGGATTTGGTTTAGGTGTTTGTGTATATACCCCTCTTTGTGTAGGGGCTGAATGTATTTTAATTCCTCAATTTAAGGCGGATGAATTTGATAAAATTTTAACGAAGTATCGTCCTGAATTTGTGATTGGCGTTCCTACTTTATTTGAAGCAATGATGAAGAGTGAGCGAGCAGATAAATTGAAATTAAATTATATTAAGTATATTATTTCCGGAGGAGATACTTTAAGTTTAAGTCTTGAGAAAAGAATTAATACCTTTTTAAGTGATCATGGTTCTAGTACAAGAATTGTTCAAGGTTATGGAATGAGTGAATGTTTAGCAGCCATTTGTCTAGGATTTAAAAATATTTTAGAGTATGGTTCTATTGGTGTTCCATTTCCTGGTTGTTATATTGGAATATTTTCTCCAGAAGATAAAGAAATGCCTTATGGAGAAGAAGGAGAAATTTGTATTAGTGGTCCAAATGTTATGTTAGGTTATTATAATAATGAAAAAGAAACAAATGCTGCTCTACATATTCATGATGATGGGAATGTTTGGCTCCATTCAGGAGATTTAGGGGTAATGAATAAAAATGGCTTTATTAAATATACAGGAAGATTAAAAAGATTAATTATTTGTTCTGGCTATAATGTTTATCCTGTTCAAATTGAAGAATTATTAGAAACACATCCTGCAGTAATGCAAGCTACAGTAGTAGGAATTCCTCACCCCTATAAACAGCAAGTTCCTAAAGCTTTTATTGTTTTAAATAAAGGCTATAAAGAGAATGACTCCCTACTTCAAGAATTAAAAAAATTAGTAGAAAAAAATCTTCCTAAGTATTCTAAAATATATGAGTATGAATTTAGAAAGTCACTTCCTAAAACAATGGTTGGTAAAGTAGATTTCAGGCGTTTGCAAGAAGAAAACAATCGGAAAAGAAGGGAAGAAAATCATGAAAAGAAAAAGATTTAAGGGAGAAATAGGTTATATTATTTTAACTCCGATTATGCGCGTTTTATTTCGATTGTATTATCATCCTAAAATTATCAATCGTGAAGTCATTCCTAAAAATGGTCCAATTTTAATTGTAGGTAATCACAAACATGTATATGATCAATGTCTTACCATTATGGCAACAAAAAGAGTAATTCATTACATGGCAAAAAAAGAATACTTCGAAGGAAAACTTGCCTGGTTTTTTAAGCTGGTTGGTTGCATTCCAGTGAATCGTCAAATTAAAGATAAAGACGCTGTTAATCAGGCTTTAGATGTTTTAAATCATGGAGGAGCAATTGGCTTATTTCCCGAAGGAACAAGAAATAAAACGAAAGATAAATTTTTACTTCCTTTTAAATTTGGAACCGTATCTATGGCAAAGAAAACAGGAGCTACGATTATTCCTTTTGGTCTAACTGGAGATTATTGCTTTAGAAGTAAAAATCTAATGATTCGCTATGGCAAACCTTTTCAAGTAGAAGACATGTCATTAGAGGAGGCAAACGAAAAACTTTATCATGAAGTAGAGAATTTAATGAAAGAGAATTTAAAGGAAAGTTAAATTTAATTAACTGTTTACTTTTCTTTTTTTAATGTATAATAATATTTGCTAAAAAAGGGGGAATAATAAACGAGATGTAAAAAAACGGATAATATTAAACAATTAAAATTATCTTCAAAAACACTTTTAGAATTGAAAAGAAATGGAATTGAAAAAATAGAAGATTTATTATGTTACCAAGAAAAAGATTTTTCTCAATTTAGGCATATTCAACATGGAAGATTAGATGAAATCAAAAATGCTGTTCATGCTGTTGGCTTTATATTTCCTGATGAAGATATTTCTATCTTAATGGAACCTGAACATTTTTTAGAACAAGATATTAGTACCTTAGGATTACCTTTAAATCCTTTGAAAGCTTTACGAAATGCAGGTATTTATACGGTTGGAGAACTTTTATCTTATTCATCTAATGATTTGAGAAAGTTGCCATTTATTGATTATACTAATCTTCAGATAATTAAAAATGCTGTTCATGCTAAAGGAGAAAGATTTTGGGATGAAGATGAATTCTTTCTTTATGATAGAGTTCAAAATATTCAGATAGAGATATTGCTGATGAATCAAAGAAAAATAAAAAAACATTACAGGAATTAAAAATAGAGAATTTAAATTTATCTACTCGATTGTATAATACTTTAAAAAGAAATCATATTGATAATGTCGCTGATTTACTTTCGTATAATATTATATCTTTGAGTAAGTTAAATGGATTAGGATACACTCATCTTCAAAAGATTATTGATGTAGTTTCTCAATATGGTTATCATTTCTCTGATGAAAATTCTGTTGTACTTACAAAATCTGGGTGGATTAAGAAAAAGAAACATAAAAATTTTTAGGAACTTAAAAGGTTCTTTTTCTTTGGCAAAAAGTAGAAGAATAGGATTGTAATCTTAATAAAAATCATTTATACTAGAAATATATTATAGGAGGAGTATAAATGAAAATCCCTAAGAATAAGAAAAATTTAAGTTTAATCTTTTTAAGTATTTTATTTTTTGCATTAGTAGTGATTTATCTTGGAGTAGATAAGTCAACTTATGCATTTCAAAGTGATAGCCAGTTTGGAGAATATGTATTAAATCCTGAGTGGGTAGAGTATTCTCATTTATCTTTTGAAGAGCAAGCTCGTTATGAAGTTATTCCTGAGAAATTTATCTATCAATATAAGAAAGATAATTCTTCTAAAATTAGTTTATTTAGGGCAAGAGAAGAAAATTATCCAGAATATTATAACTTAAATGATGATGGATATTCTACGCCCCCTGATAATCAAGGCAGCTTGGGAATTTGTTGGGCCTTTGCCACTGCTAGTTCTATAGAAACTTATTTATTAAAAAATGGAATTTCTAACAGCAAAAATCCCATCAAAATATCTGTTCGTCAATTAGATTATGCCAGTGTTCATAAAAATTATATTATAGAAGGATTTAATCCATATCAAATGGTAGAAAGAGTTTATCCTGGTAGTGCTGCTAGGTTTAATACGCCGTTTTTATTATTATCGTATGGAATTTCTCCTGTTACAGTAGATAAGTTTAATGATTCTATAGATGATAAGGAAAAAAAGAGTATTAATGAGGTAATTAATTTAGATAATGTAGAATATAATGTTGATAGTTATGTCAATTATGGTACAATCAGTGATTATAATTCACAAGATGTTAGAGAATCATGGATAAAAGAAATTAAAAATCATCTTTTTAATTATGGCTCTGTTGCAATATCAGTAAAGGGTTCTACTCCTTATTCTGCAGGAAGTTGTATTCATGTTAATGAAGATAAATCTAATTTTCTTATTAATCAGAATGGGGAATGTAATGAAACTGGTGCCGGTGGACATGCTATGGCAATTATTGGTTATGATGATAATTATACTTATCAATATTGTCGACTAGATTCTACGACATCTAATGATTTAACGAATTGTGATAATATTGTATCAGGAAAAGGAGCATTTATTTTAAAAAATTCTTGGGGGAATTCTTATCCTTATCCTTATTTAGCTTACACTTCTAATGTAAATGGTAGTTATGGAATAACAGGAGTATCCAAAAAAAATTGGGATATTAATTATGATATTACTAAGGAAAAAGAAGAAATTTATGGGGATAGTTTAAGTCAGATTACTTATTATAAGAGTGATAAAGAGACAGAATTATTAAAGAGGGTATCTTTTTATTCTGTTAGTAATGGTAATAAAGAATATAAAGTATATATTAGTAGTAATGGGAAAGATGATTATCGTTTTATAGGTTCTTTAACTACAGATAAGGTTGGTTTAAATAGTATTAGTATAGAGGATGATGTTATATTAGATAGTGATAAATTTTCAATTAAAATTACTTCTTCTAATGGTTATATTGATAAAATTTTTGCTTATACTAAAGAGGCTACTACTTCAGATGAATTAATGGTTGATACAATGATTAAGGATAAAAAGGAATATGAAATAAATGATTCTGAATTATTAATTTATAGTGTAACAAGGAACGTTGTTAATGGAGGAAAGATAGATTATCAATTATTTGATGAATCTGGTAATGATATTACTAATCTTTTAGATATTTCTAAAAATTATAATTTAAATTATCAAGTAAAGCCTACTATTAAGATTAAAAGTATTTTACCTCAGGGAAATTTAGTTTTAAAAACCTTATATAATGGAGTAGAAGTAGATAATGATATTTTAAAAGTAAAGTCTTTAAAAAATTTATGGTCTGGAGGAAATGGGACAATTAATGATCCTTATTTGATTAGGAATGTAGATGAATTTAAAAAGATATTTACTAATGAAGATTATTTAAAAGTTAATTATAAATTAGTGAATGATTTAGATTTTTCTTCAGTTAAAGATTGGAATGCTGGGAATATTTCTAATTATCAAGCTTTTTCTGGAACTTTAGATGGAGATAATCATATGATTATGGGACTTAGTGCAAATAGTAATATTCCTTCTCTATTTTATTCTTTAAATAAGTCTACAATAAAGAATATTGTTTTTAGTGAGATTAATTTAGAAGTAAAAGAATCAGGATGGGGAAATTTACTTTCAATGATGGCTTATGATTCTATTATTGAAAATATGATTATCACAAAGTCAGTAAAAATTATTGGGAATGCTTCTTATGCTGGCGGTTTAATAGGCACTTCTTATAATACTTCATTTGATAGAATTGCAACATATGCTACTATTAATACGAATTATGAATATGATGGCGTTGCTTCTGGCATAGTTAATAAAGGATATGGAGTTAAATTAAATGAATGTTATAATTATGGTTCTATTACAGCAGGAAAAAGTATAGTAGGTGGTTTAGTTGGTATTTTAGGAAATTATTCTAATGAGGAAGGATTGATTCAAAATAGTTATAATTTTGGAAATGTTTCTTCTAGTCTTATTGGTGGAGGATTAGTAGGAGAAGGTGAGAATTCTGTTTTAGAAAATACTTATAATATTTTTTCTAAAGGATTAGGAAAGAATATTGGTAATATTATTGGTTCTTCTTCTTATATGGGAATTAAAAATAGTTTTTATTTAGAAGATTATGGGAATGTTTTAATAGAAGATGTTAATAATTCTACTACTTTAGTAAATGTTATGGGAAAGACAAGTGATCAATTAAAGGATAAAAATACTTATTTAAACTTTGATTTTAATGATATTTGGGAGATAAGTAGTAATAGTTATCCTAGTTTAAGGAATATAAGCTATTTATATTTAACAGATATTGAAGTAGAGAAAGAAATTCAATTAGAAGTAGGAGAAAATAAAGAAATAGGTTTATCTTTTAAACCTGATAGTGCTACTAATAAGAAAGTTCGCTATGAAGTTGAGAATTCTAATTTAATTCAATTAGATGATAACAGGATTACTGCTTTAAAGAAGGGAAATACTATATTAAAGGTTTATGCTTTAGATGGGAGTGGTCTTGTGAAAGAAGTTCCTATTTCTATTACTTTAGATGAAATTACTTTAGATGATTATGAAGTAATGGAAGAAAGTTATTTAAAGATAGGAGAAAATTATACACCAGATGTTTTTAAGAATAATATTTATCAAGGAAATAAATTTCAAATCCATATCTCTAGTAAAAATCCTTATATAGGAACAGGAGATAAGATCAGTATTTTTAATCAAAACAATACGCTAAATAAAGAGTACACTGCTGTTATTTTAGGAGATATTACTGGTAATGGTATTGTTGATGTTGGAGATGTTGCTAAGTTATATCAACATATTAGAGGATCATTTGAAATGAAAAAGGAATTTATTTTAGCGGGAGATGTTTATAGGGATTCAAAACTAGAATTAAATGATGTTGCTAAATTATATCAATATGTAAGAGGCGGAATAGATAGTTTGGAGGGAGAAAGATGATGAGATATCGATTATGTTTTTTGGTTACTGTATTTCTTATTTTTCTTTCTCCTGTTTATGCAGATACTTCTCTTTCTTTAGCGTGTCCAGCTACTAGTACTGTTGGCAGTACAATAAATTGTAATGTAGTTGTTGATAGTGATATTGATTTGTCGGCTGTTGGCACTAGATTAAGATTAAGTAGTAATTTAGAGTTAGTAAAATTTACTACAGATTCTGTTTGGCAAGGAACTGGAGATAATGGGAATATTCAATTGTATACTTTTCCTAACCAAAAAGGAAAGGTAAATCTTGGGGTAGCATCTATTAAAGTTTTGGAAAATCAAAATTCTAGTACAGGAACAATTTCTTTAGAAAATACAACTTTTTATGGAGATAATTTTAATGGGTTTAATGGTAAGAATGTTTCTTTTAACATTAAAGTTTTATCTACAAATAATGATTTATCTAGTATTACTTTAGATAAGGGAAGTCTTACTCCTAGCTTTAATAAAAATACTTTAAATTATCAAGTAACATTAGATAGTAGTAATGTTACAATAGGGGCTGTTGCTTCAGATAAAAAAGCAACAGTAAGTGGAGTAGGTAATAAAGAATTAAAAGAAGGCAAAAATACTTTTGTCATTACTGTTACCAGTGAAGCTGGAGAAAAACGTGAATATCAAATTGTGATTACTAGACCAGTAAAGAAACAAGATAATTCTGAAAAGAAAGAAGATAATATTAAAAATCCATCTAATAATGAAGAAAAAAAGAATTCTAATACTTCTTCAGATACAGAAACAAGTTCATCAAATCAAGAAAAGAAAGATGAATTAAAGTTAAAAAAGTTAGTAGTAGATGGATATTCTCTAGATTTTCAGAAAGATAAAAATACTTATTCAGTAATTCTTTTAAATGATGAGAAGAAATTAGGGATAAAAGCAATTGCTCTTTCTGATGATATTAAAGTTACTATTTCTGGTAATGAAAATTTAAAAGTGGGAGAAAATAAAATTTCTATTCTTTTAGAAGATAAAGAGGGAAATAAAAATACTTATACTATTATTGCTACTAAGAAAAGTCAAGTTTGTGTGATTAAAGATATTAAAGTAGTAGGATATCAGTTTAATTTTGATTGTAGTAAGTATGAATATCAATTATCTATTAAGGATGAAGATAAATTAAATATAGATGTTGTTCCTACTAATGAGGATACTAAAATTAATATATATCATAATGATAATTTAAAAGATGGAGATATAATTACAATTTCAGTAAAGCATGGAGATAATGAGTATCAGTATTTGATTAAGATTTCTAAGAAAGAAGAAAATAGTACTATAATTACAGATAATAAAAAAGTCCTTATTTTAGGTGGAATAGTTATTGTTGGATTATTATATTTAGTAGGAAGGTTTATTTTAAAGAAAAAATTTTTCTCTAAGTCTAAGGAGATTTAAAGATAATAAAAAATTGCATTTAAGTATTTAGATGTGATTTTTTTATGTATAAGTATTTCTTTCTTTTCTTTTTCATATATTTTTCTTGAAAGGGGGATATGATGAGAAATAATACTTATCAAGTTGTTCATCATTATGATTTATCTTCTCTTACAGTTAGAGAAGTTTTAGTTCAGTATTTTACTTTAAAAATAGAACAATATTTTAATAATGAATAATTATAAAGTAGGAATCTATTTAAGACTATCTCGTGAAGATGAGAAAGAGGGAGAAAGTAGTTCTATTACTAATCAAAGAGCACTTTTAATGAATTATATTAAAGAAAATAAATTGATTTTTGTAGATGAATATATAGATGATGGAGTAAGTGGAACAACTTTTAATCGAGCAGGATTTAAGAGATTAATAGAAGATATTCAGAAAAGGCGAATTAATATGGTCATTACCAAAGATACTTCTAGGTTAGGAAGAGATCATATAGAATTTGGCTATTACGTGGAAAAATTTTTCCCAGAAAATAATGTAAGATATGTTGCTGTAAATGATCAAATTGATACATTTAAGCAGGAAAATGATATGCTTCTTTTTAAGAGTGCTTATAATGATATGTATGTTAAAGATATCTCTAATAAAATTAGAACTAGTTTATGGATTAAGAAGAAACAAGGTGAGTTTGTTGGGGCTTATGCTCCATATGGATATCGAAAAGATATTTATGATAAACATAAGTTAGTTATTGATGATGAAGCTGCTAATGTTGTAAGGAAAATTTTTCAATTATTTACCTCAGGAATATCTATTTCTCAGATTGCTGATCATTTAACGAAGGAAAAAATATCTATTCCTAGTATTCATCAAGGAATGAATCGAGGAATTAAATCTTCACTTTTTGGGATATGGACAACTAGAACAATTACAGATATTTTAACTAATCCTACTTATATTGGTCATTTAACTCAAGGTAGGAGTAAGAAGATTAGTTATAAATCAAAAAAGAGAATTCATGTTCCTCAAGAGGAATGGATTATTAAAGAAAATAGTTGCCCTAGAATTATAGAAGATGAATTATTTTATTTTGCTAACCATATGTATAAGAAAAATATACATACTAGGGGTAGAGGAGAAGATTTATTATTAAAGGGATTTGTTTATTGTCATGAATGTGGTCATAGAATAGGTTTTCGTAAAATATCTTCAAAATATATTTATGGAGATTGTAATTATTACTTAAAATATCGAAAATATCATGTTTGTACTAGTCATAGTATTCGCTACGATTTATTAGAGAAGGTAATATTAGATGAAGTAAAAAGACTTTTAGCAAAAGAAGATATGAATAAGATTATTGAGGATATTTATCAGCAACATATAGAATGTTATCAAGAAAAGCTAAGGAAAAGATGTATCTTTTTAAAGAAAAGTATAGAAATGAATTTAAAAAAATTAGATACACTTTATGAAGATAAATTAAGTGGATTTATTGATGGAGAGCAATATATTAGGGTAAAAGAAAAAATACTTTTGACTAATCAAAAACTAGAGGAAGAGATTATTTTACTGGAGCAAAAAAATACTGATTTAGTATCTGACTTTGGGAAAAAGAACGTGATGAAGCTTACTCATTTCATGTCATTTGATAGAAATTTATTTGGCTCTTTAATCGAAAAGATAACCTTAACGAAAGATAAAGAGATTCATATTTATTATCGGGTAAATTGTAACTTTTGAGGGTATCAGTTGTAACCCCTTCTTTAAATAAGAGTTTTAAATTTCAAAGTGATTGGCCTTATAATAATTCACAAGTTTATTTACTTAACTCTATTATAGATGATTTAAAAACAGATGAAGATAGGGAATTTAAGTTGAAGAAAGATGGCTATTTATTTACATCAACAGTAAATTATCCCAATAATAAGTCTTTAGTTAAGCAACATGTTTTAGTAGATAAGAATGGAAAAATTACCAAAGTAGAGGTTGTGGATAAGAGTGATAATGCTCAAATTGTAATGAAATTTAGTAAGCAAGAGTTAAATAAAAGGTTTTCTAAAGATTATTTTGAACTTAGTAGTCTTTTAAAGATGAATAGTAAGAAAGAAGTGCCAAAGATAGATAATTCTTCTAAAGAAAAAGAGAATCAGTCTAATTCTTCTAATACAGATAGTAATCGTCAAAGTAATAGTAGTACAAGTGAGAATAATAATACAAATGAAAATAATAATACCAATAATAGTAATAATAAGAATAGTAACAATAATGGTACAACTAACAATAATACCAATAATAATACAAATAATAATAGTAATACTAATCAATCTACAACAGAAGATAGTACAAAAGAAAAGACAACTGCTAAGATAAATGATATTGTTTATCCAATGTATTTACCAGATAATACTTATTTGACTGGTCAAGATACAGTAAAGACAAAAGATGGTAGTCGTTTGATTTTAACCTTTGGTGGAGATAAATCTTTTGTATTAGTAGAAGAAACAGCATCTACTGCAGATACTTTAGAAGTTATTCCTGTTAGTGGAAACTTTGATTTTCTATCTGATGTAATTGGTGTAATTGGAAATAAATCTTTATCTTGGCATAGTAATGGAATTGATTATTATATGACAAGTGATACTTTAGAGATTTCTGAATTAGTTAGTATTGCTAGATCAGTTAGTGTTTTACCAGTTAGTAAATAAAAAATTCTTCCTTTTGGGGAGAATTTTTTATTGAGAATCAAATGAATTTACATATTGATTAAATTCTTTAAAAGTTAATTGATCAGGAATTTTAGGAATTTCTGTTAATTTTCTTATATCATTTTTTTCGAATCTACTGATTGTATTTTTGATAGCTGAATTAATATTATCATATTGGTGGATACCTCTTTTTTGACGATTGGAATGTTCAAAATGATACCATTTATTTTTTTCTTTAAATAAGATAAAACAATGCATTCTTACTTCTTTTTCAAAATGATTTTCACTTTCATATCCTCTATAACAATAAAGTTTATTTTCTAAACCAATCCTATCAAAAAAAGACTTTATTATTTTGGTTTGTTCAATACAAGTACCTATTCCAAATTCTAAAATTTTATCTAAGGTACTAGTTTTGTATTGTTCTCTAAAGTGTTTTAAGTTATTAAAGTGTAATTTATCTTCGTTATCTACCCAACCATAGGTGATATTTTGATTCATAAAATCCATTAGTTCATTAGGCGTTTGAATGGCTAAAAATTCTTTCTTTCTATTTTGGTTTTTATCGTATGTAATGATATTGCCATCATCAATAATATAAAATGGTTGATTACCAAATACTTCAAATTTTCCTTCATCATAGTAAAGCATATCTTCTTTAGGAAGCGCAAAGATAATTCCTTTTTTAGAAAATTGTAGTAGATATTTATTGTTTAGATCTTTTTTTTGTTGAAATTGACAAATGAGGCTAAAATTACTGATGAGATTTAGGCCCATTAAATAAGATCTCTTTTGGTGATTTTCGTTTATATTTATACATTGACCTAGAGCTATTGAACTTGTATTTTCACTTATAATAATTCCATCATTTTCAATAAATTGGTTGATTTTTCTTGCAATATTATCGTTCATTAAATCTTTTAATAGTTTAGAAGGATTTTCTTTTTCTAGAAATATTGCGGAATAATTTTCTAATGGTAAGTTTATTAATTCATCTTTAGAATGGATTATTTTTATTTTTAGAACAGGAATATCTTTAAGAATCATTTTTACTTTTGAATGATTATTTTGTCTCTTTTTTGTAAGGGAAATATATAGGATAGGTTTATTATGATTAATGATTGTATTTATTTTATTCTTTGCTTCGATTGATTGAGTTTCTTCAACTCCACCAAATAAAAATATTTTCATTTTTTCTTC
The DNA here is from genome assembly GCA_029100965.1 of Bacilli bacterium. Taxonomy (GTDB): domain Bacteria; phylum Bacillota_I; class Bacilli_A; order RF39; family UBA660; genus RUG11198. The sequence continues at coordinate 21,710 of JAQXQC010000070.1, forward strand.
TCCTTAAAAATTCATCTAAAAAAATTATACTATATAAAATGTTTTTTTTCTATCTTTACTTTATTCTTTACTTTTATATTAGTTCATTTGAAGTATTTTTTTCTTTTAAAAAATTTGTCATTTCTTCTTTTGTATGAATTAAAAGTTAGACTCATAAAGTTTACTAGGTGATAGGAATGAACGGACTAGGAAAAAGAGAAGTAGAAGAATCTAGAAAGAAATATGGTACTAATGAAATAACTGCTTTAAAGAAGGATACTTTTTTTAGTTTATTTATTGAAAGTTTGGGAGATCCAATTATTAAGATTTTGTTAATTGCTCTTGGGATTAAGACTGTTTTTCTTTTTCGAGATTTTGATTGGTATGAAACAATTGGTATTGTTATTGCAATATTACTTGCTTCTTTGATTTCTACCATTAGTGAATATGGATCTTCTAAGGCATTTGACCGAATGATGAGGGAAGCTTCAAGAATAAAATGTCGGGTAAAAAGAGAGGGAAAGAAGAAAGAAATTTTTGCTTCTGAGTTAGTAGTAGGTGATTTATTGTATTTAGAACAAGGAGATAAAATTGGAGCAGATGGATTGATTATTAAAGGAGAAGTAGAATTAGATGAATCCATGATTTCAGGAGAAGCAAATAGTGTAGTTAAGAAGGAGAAAGAAATTGTTTATAGAGGATGTACAGTTTATAATGGGTATGCAATTGCAAGAATTGATAAAGTAGGGAATCAAACTTATTATGGAAGAATGGTTGAAGAATTAGGTAGTGGTAGTGGAACTTCTCCTTTAAAAGAAAGACTAAATACATTAGCAATTCAAATTAGTCGCTTAGGTTATATTGGTGCTTTTTTGGTAAGTATTAGTTATTTATTTAGTAAAATTGTTATAGCAAATTCTTTCCAACTTTCTAAAATTCTTGCTACTTTAGGAAATTTTCCTTTAATGTTTGCCTATCTTTTACATGCTTTAACTCTTAGTGTTACTGTAATTGTAGTAAGTGTTCCTGAAGGACTTCCTCTTCTGGTTAATTTGGTTTTATCTTCTAATATGAAAAGAATGCTGAAAAGTCATGTACTAGTTAGAAAATTAGTTGGTATTGAAACAGCAGGTAGTATGAACTTATTATTTACGGACAAGACTGGTACAATTACAAAGGGAAAATTAGAAGTTGTAGAGTTTATGCTAGGAAATGGAAAAAAATATGCAGATGTTTCTTCTTTATCTAATCGCTATCAAAAGATTTTTAAGGATAGTTTAGTTTATAATAATGAAAGTACTTATGATGCAGATGAACATAAGATAATTGGAGGAAATCTTACAGATCAAGCAATTTTAAATTACGTTCGCTTAAAGAGACGTAGTAGTGTTTCTATTTTAAAAGAAGTTCGTTTTACAAGTGAAAAAAAGTATTCTTATGTTGATGTAATAGATGATAAAAAGAAATATCGTTATGTGAAAGGAGCTCCTGAAGTACTTTTAAAATATACAAATCGCTATTTAAATGAAGAAGGGTTTAAGCAATTGTTATTTCAGCAAGAAGATATTTTAAAAAAAGTCAATGATTTGACAAAGAAAGGAATTCGTGTTTTAGCAGTTTGTTATGGAGAAAATTTTTCTTCTGAACTTCGCGATTTAATTTTGGTTGGTTTTTTATTAATTAAAGATGATATTCGAGAAGAGGCTTATGAGGGAGTTAGGTTGATTCAACATGCTGGGGTACAGACGGTGATGATTACAGGAGATAATTTGGGAACAGCTTCTTCTATTGCTAGGGAAGTAGGAATTTTAGATGATGAGAAAGTTATTCTTAGTAGTAATGAGCTTTCTTCTCTTTCAGATAGTGAGGTAGAAAAAATACTTCCTCATCTTGCTGTTTTATATCGAGCTCTTCCCAAAGATAAGAGTAGGTTAGTCAATATTGCTAAGGGGATGAATTTGGTTGTAGGAATGACTGGTGATGGGGTTAATGATGCGATAGCGTTAAAGCGTGCTGATGTTGGATTTGCTATGGGAAGTGGAACAGAAGTAGCTAAGGAAGCAGCGGATATTGTTATTTTAAATGATAATATTTCATCTATTGCTTCTTCTATTCTATATGGGAGGACTATTTTTAAGAGTATTCGGAAGTTTATTATTTTTCAACTTACGGTAAATCTTTGTGCAGTTACGATTTCTATTGTTGGTCCTTTTATTGGAATAGGTGCTCCTGTTACCGTTATCCAAATGCTTTGGATTAATATGGTTATGGATACCTTAGCAGGCCTTGCTTTTTCTTTTGAACCTCCTCTTAAGGAATATATGGAAGAATCTCCTAAGAAGAGAGAAGAGAAAATTATTAATCATTATATGCTAAATGAAATCTTAGTAACAGGAATTTATTCTTCAATTCTTTGTCTTCTTTTTCTTAAACTACCATTAATTACCAATTACTTTAGAAAAAGTGCAGATAATCGCTATTTATTAACGGCATTCTTTGGCTTATTTATTTTTATTAGTATTTTTAATAGCTTTAATGCAAGAACGGTTCGGTTGAATATACTTTCTAATATTTTTAAAAATAAAATGTTTATTGCTGTTACTTTATTTATTGTTATTGTTCAGATAGTAATGATTTATTATGGGGGAAATTTATTTCGTACTTCTGGACTTTTACCACAAGAATTCTTTATCATGCTAATGATTTCTTTTAGCGTTATTCCTATTGATTTTATTAGAAAAATGATTTATCGTAAGTTTAATTTTAAAGTTGAAATATGAAAAAAATACTTATTTAGAATTTTCTTTTTCCTAAGAATTATTCTAGTTAAGTATTTTTTGTTATACCATATACATATTATTGTCTGGTTCATTTGTAAAACTTTGGTTTGTATAAGGAGTTTCAATTCTTGTTAATCGTTGATCTAATCTTTTCACCTGTCGCTCTAATCTTGAAATCCTTTCATTCATATCATTTACTTGACTATTCATATAGTTATTTTGATTCATTCCCATAGGTGGAATTATTTGTGGTTGTTGAAAGGATTGATTTGGTGGTATCATTCCACTATAGCCATAACTGTTATAAAACATATCTCTTCCGTCCAATATCTTCCCTCCTTATCTTTATTCATTTTATTATATGTGAAATTTTTTGATGTTGTTATCTTTTTTGTTATTTTTCTTTTAAATTAATGAGATATTTGAATATCTAGTAGATTTATTTTTCAAAAAAGTGATAATAAGTAGTGATAATCCATTTGTTTGTTTTGTAAAATTATGCTATAATATTAAACTGTATAAGGGGGGATTTTTATGTTAGCTAAGGATATTGCTCAAGGAATTATTAGAGGTAATTATTCTAATTTAGATAAATATAGTACTTTTCATCAAGAATCGTTCATTTATAAAAAGACCAATGAAAAATTATATGAATTTTTTGATTTACTTTTGAATAAAGATAAGATTTTATCTGTAATTGGTAGTGGAGATCAAATCCTTAATTCTATGCTTACTAATCCCTCTAAAATAGACGCCTTTGATATTAGTGTTTTTCCTAGATATTTTTTAGAATTTAAAATTGGGGCAATTAAAGGGTTAAGTAGGGAAGAATATCTTCAATTTTTCTTTGGTACTACTATGACTACTTTAGATGAATATTATGATGATTTGTATTTTGAAAAAATTAGTCCTAATTTGGATGAAGAAGTTAAAGATTTTTGGGATTATTTATTTGAATTTAATGATTGGTATGATATTTATCATTCTAGTTTATTTTCATCTGAAAATATTAATGATGATTATATTTTGAAACAAAATAAGTATTTAGGAGTGGATGAGTATTATCAATTAAGAAGAAACTTGAGTACTGTTAAGATTAATTATATAGAAAGTGATTTACTTAATTTGAATATTCAAGATTCTTATGATTTGATTTATTTATCTAATATAGTTAATTATGTTGCTAAGAATGATTATTTAAAGAAAATAGAAGAATTTAGTGAAAAAAATAAAGGGATTATTGTTACTTATATTTTTGGAGAACTTAAAGAGGCGATAGCATTATTTCATGGATATTCTTCATCTCGTGAGTTTGAAGGAGATAGTGGGGTTATTATTACTAAAAGTAAAGTAAAGAAATAAAAGAAATAGATTTTTTTGAAAATAAAAAAATTCTATTTTTTTTAATAGAATTTATTTTAATGAAATAAATAATGATAATGCAAAGAAAGCAACACCTAATAGCATGGTTAATCGACTGATAAATAATTCGAATCCTCTTTCTTTTCTATTGGCAAATAATTCTGAATTTCCACCTTGAATGATTTGCCCAGCAGATTCAGCCTTATTGCTTTGTAGTAATACAATTATAATTAACAATACTGAAATAATCAATAATGCGATTTCCATTATATTCCTCCTGTCGGTATATATTATAGCATATTTAGTACTTTTCTACAATAATTCTCTAACTTTTTTTGAAAAAATAAGAAAAAGTGTTGACATGACTCTGCGATATTGGTATAATTTATCTTGTCGATGGGGAATTAGCTCAGCTGGCTAGAGCACTTGCCTTGCACGCAAGGGGTCAAGGGTTCGAATCCCTTATTCTCCACCATATTTTTTTTCGGGAAGTAGCTTAGCTTGGTAGAGCGCTACGCTTGGGACGTAGAGGTCGCAGGTTCAAATCCTGTCTTCCCGACCACGAAGAAATAT
>JAQXQC010000071.1 GCA_029100965.1 Bacilli bacterium
AGTATGAGTCATTTAATCAGATCCTTTCAATGTTTTATTTTGGCAATTACATTGTATCATAAGTTTCTGGTATGACTCACTTTTATTTTAATAAAAATAGTGTAAGTGATTTTACTCACCAACACTATTTATTATAGAACCTTATTATGGATAAACTAAAAAGTAAAGATAATAGTTCAATAAAAGATGGCATTAATAATAATACATATCATTTATTATTTGGAGATTATAATAATCTTCCAAAAGAAGAACAAGGTAGTTATGAAAATGTTATTGCATATATTACAATTGATTGCTTTACAAAATTTCAAGAGAAAAAAATATTTATAAAACTATTAAAATTATTTTCTCAAAATTCAGTAATTGATTTAAATAAAATTACATTTAATGAGAAAATAAAACAATATGAGTATAAAAATAATAATTTAACAATCACTTTCGATAAACTGTCAAATTGCTTTGAAGATAAAGGTTTAATAAAAGAATTAACCTCCAATAAAAGATATGGTAAATGTCATAGTAGAGCAATGGCTATTTCACCAAGTATTGAAGGTTCAAGAATTGTAACAGGGTATATTACTTTAGGAAATCAAAAAATTTTACATTCTGTTATAGAATATGAATATGATAGTAAAACTATTGTATTGGATTGGACAAGAAATTTAAAAATTACTAAGGAACAATATATTGAATTAACTAATTTTGTAGAACTTTCATCTTTTGAAGGTAAAAAAGTTATAGATGATATTGAAATTATATTTAAAAATTTAAATATAGGGGTTAAAACCTATGTAGTGTTTAGAGATGAATTGATAAGAGATATGCAAAAAAATCCACATATTTTTCAACCTACTGAAAAAGTGAAAAAACTATTTAAGCATTTAGAGAAGAAAAAGAAAGAATAGAAAATGAATAAAATACCAATGTAAAGCATTTTATCTTAAAATGAATACAATGAATAAATTTTATGATAAACTATTATCAATAATTGAAATTTTCAATTAAAAAGGAGCAAAGAAATGGAAAATAATACAATGCAATATTCAGAAGAGTTAGAAAAACTAGAAAAACTAGATTTAGAAACCTGGTTATATTTATATCTCACTAAAGCAAAGATAAAAAAACATCTTAAAATAGAAAACTTAAGTAAGAAAAGAGAATTTTCTATAGGAAAAACCCAAAAAAATGAAGTATACATTTTTAAAAATTATGATGAATATAGAAACTTTTTCTTAATGTATTTAGATGATGTAGAAAATGAACTAATTGATTTAGCAATTTATACTCGTGGAAATAAAGGACAAATAGTAGCATTAAGAGGATTATGTGAACGAATTATCATTAAAGTTAAAAACTTTAAATTTTATCAATCAATTACCGAAAAACAAATTGAAAAGATTCACGAAAAAGGTAATTTAACTTCATTAGAATTTGCACAATTATGTATTAATAATAATTTATGTGTAATTAGTGACAAATCATTGACACAAGAAGACAGATGTAATTTTTTTGATAGGAATTGTCAAGAATGCTTATTAGAAAATGCAACACATCGTTTAGAATATGAAAACCCTGCTTTAGAACAAAGAGAAAATTCCACAAATAGTCCTAAAAGAGTATTAAATAATAGAAATAATTTTATTAAAAAATGAATTTAGATTCTTTAAAGATAGAATATGATAAACTTCAAAAAAAGTATGGGGCAATAGAATTAGATTCTATTTATAGCGGTGGTTGTGATAAAAATCCAGATATATGTTTTGTGTTTATGAATCCAACAAAAAGAAATATTGCTTCATCTAAAACATGGAAAGGATTAAAATCACCATGGATAGGAACAAAAAATATTTGGGATTTATTTTATCAATTAAAATTGCTCGATGAAAATGTATACAAAAAAATAAGAAAAATAAAAGGAAAAGAATGGACTGAAAACTTTGCAAATGAAGTATATGAAGAAGTAAAAAAACATAAGTATTTTATTACCAACTTAGGAAAATGCACACAACTTGATGCTAGACCATTACCAGATAGTGTATATAAAGAATATCTTCATTTATTAGAAAAAGAGATAGAAATAATCAATCCAAAAGTAATAATCTTATTTGGAAATCAAGTTAGTTCAATTGTATTAAAGGAAAAAATATCTGTATCCCAATGTAGAAAAAAGCAATTTCTAAAAACAATAAATGGAAAGCAATACAAATGTTATGCTGTTTTTTATCCCGTAGGAAACGGAAGATTTAATATAGATAAATCAATAGAAGATATCTTGTATATAAAAAGTCTCTATTATAAAAATCTTGATTAGAGAATATTACTAGGAATTTAGTTTTTTAAATAAATATAAAGGGGGGAAATGATGGATAATATTAAATGGATAAAAAAACAAATTAGATCAACTTTAGATTATCAATATATTACTAAAATAGTAGATGACTATTTAGAAAAAAACGATAAAGATTTTTTAAAACAATACCAAGAAAATAATTTAGATTTTATTTATATCAGTAAACAAGAAACGATGGATATTATTTTCATTGCAATTAGTCATATAAGTAAAAATTCATCTGTTGACAAAAAATATCAACAAATGAAAGAATATATTCTAAAAAATCATTTAAAAAAATTAGATTTAATTCTATCATCTCTTAATGAAGAAGATAGAATAGATGCTGGTGTAGGTTTTGCCTTTATTGAATATAGTCCTTTATATCAAGAAAAAGAAGTAAAAGATACCTTTGCCAAGTATTTTATGGATAAAATTTTATCAGAAAATAAAGAACAACTATCTAAAAAAATAAATAAAACTTTTAAAACAATTCAAAAGTTTCATCAGTATGGAGTAAAAAGATATATCATTGATTACTTATCTTTCTATGATAAATATCTAGCAAACTATATAGCAATAAATCATAAACTAATTTCAAAAGAATTATTACAATCACTAAATATTAGTTTTTTCTTTCAATCTCAAGAAGAAAACCAATCCCCTTTGCCAATAAAAAAAGACTCCACTCAAAATAAAATTTTAATTCTTTCAAAAAAATAGAGTCATCAGTAAAGTTAAAAATAAGTATTTTTTTCTTACAAACATATATTTAAATAGGTGATTGGATGAAAAAAGTAGATTATTTATTACTATTTGGGATTATCATGATATCTATATTCGGTGTCGTAATGATATATTCAGCTTCTTATGTTTGGGCAGAATATAAATTTCATGACCCCTTAAAATTTGCAAAAACACAATTTCTTTTTTTAGTAGTGAGCTATATTCTTATCTTTTTTTCTTTAAAAATACCCTATCAAAAATATCTTTCTTACGCAAATTTAATCTTTTTTATCTGTTTTATTCTTCTTATTTTAGTATTAATTCCAGGAATTGGAACAGTTAGAAATGGATCAAGAAGTTGGTTTGGAATAGGAGGCTTTGGGATTCAACCTAGTGAATTTACTAAATTAGGAATGATCATTTTTACCTCAAAATACTTAGCTTATAACGAAAAAGTACTAAAAAATATAAAAAGTGGAGTACTTCCCATCTTAGGAGTATTAATGTTAGTATTTGGATTAATCATGCTACAACCAGATTTTGGAACAGGAGTTATCATAGTTATTTCTATTATTGTTTTATTATTTGTTAGTGGAGTGAATATGGGATTTTTTATCAAACTAGGTTTTATTGGTCTTCTTGGAGTAGTAGCCCTAATTATTGCCGCTCCATATCGAATGAAAAGAATTGTATCATTTTTAAATCCTTGGAGTGATCCCTTAGGAAGTGGCTTTCAAATCATTCAAAGCTTATATGCAATTGGCCCAGGAGGCTTACTTGGATTAGGCTTTGGAAATAGTATTCAAAAACATTTCTATCTACCTGAACCCCAAACAGACTTCATCTTTGCTATCATCAGTGAAGAATTTGGTTTTTTAGGTATCTTAATCGTAGCCAGTTTATTTTTATTAATTATTTATCGAGGATTTCACATCTCTATTCATTGTGAAAATAAATTTGGAAAATACTTATCTTTCGGTATCACTTTTCAATTAGCATTTCAGGCACTATTAAACTTAATGGTCGTTGTTGGATTAATTCCTGTAACAGGGGTAACCTTACCATTTTTAAGTTATGGAGGAAGCAGCCTCTTAATTACAATGATTTCTATGGGCATACTTCTTAATATCAGTAAATATAATTATGAATAAGTTTTATAGACGAATGATGATAATTTTGATATAATAAAATCATAAATTAAGGAGAAATGATTTCATGAAAAAAACAATAAAAGATTATCAATTAGAAAATAAAAAAGTAATTATTCGAGTAGACTTTAATGTCCCCATGAAAGAAGGAATCATTACAGATGATACTAGAATAAAAAGAGCAATACCAACAATAAAATATGCCATAGAAAATGGAGCAAAAGTAATTTTATTATCTCACTTAGGAAAAGTTAAAGAAGAAGGTGATTTACAAAAAAACGATCTTTACCCAGTAAGCATCCATCTACAAAAGCTAATCGAAAAAGAAGTATTCTTCTCAAATAAAACCAGAGGAAAAGAACTAGAAGAAAAAGTCTCATCCCTTAAAAAAGGCGAAATCTTACTGATTCAAAATACAAGATATGAAGACTTAATAGGAAAAAAAGAAAGCACTTGCAACGAAGAATTAGCAAAATATTGGGCCTCACTAGGAGATATATTTATCAACGATGCCTATGGAACATGTCACAGAAAACATGCATCTAACGTAGGAATAGCAAATTACTTACCAAGTGGCATTGGCTTTTTAGTCGAAGAAGAAATCAATAAAATAGATGGAATTTTAGAAGAAGATACTCATCCCTTTGTTGTCATCATGGGAGGAGCAAAAGTTCACGATAAAATTAAAGTCATTAAAAATTTAATTCAAAAATGCGACTTATTACTAATAGGAGGGGGAATGGCTTATACCTTTTTAGCCGCAAGAAATTATCCCATTGGAAAATCTATTTTAGACGAAGAATCCATGGATTTTTGTAAAGAAATATTAAATACTGAAGAAGCGAAAATCATCTTACCGGTCGATCATTTAGTATCAGGCTCAATAACTTCAGATAAAGTATCTATAAAAAGAATTTGTGATACTACTGAATTAGATATGGGATTTGATATTGGACCACAAACCATTCAACTCTTTAAAGAAAAACTATCTTCTGCTAAAAGAGTAATTATTAATGGTCCAATGGGATGTTTCGAAAATCCAAATTATCAAGAAGGAACAAAGGAAATTTATCAATATTTAACCGATAATCATATCAAAACTTTAGTAGGAGGAGGAGATTCAGCCGCTAGTGTTAATCAACTATCAAATCCAAATAAGTTTTATCATATTTCAACAGGGGGAGGTGCAACACTAGAATACTTAGAAGGAACTGTTCTTCCAGGAATTAGTGTAATCGATGAAAAAAAATAAAATAAAATATATCTTTAATTTTTTACTCATTGCTATCGTATTATCAATTGTTTTATATTTTTCCTTAAAAGATAATTATCAAGAAATTATCTCCACCATTTTAAAGATGAATTATATCTGGATTTTTGTAGCCATACTAGCATTAATTATTTATCGCCTATGTGCAAGTCTTGGACACTATTATATTATTAAAGCAAATAATGGAAAAGTTTCTTATTTAAAGTGCTTTCAAATTAATTTAATGATTCTTTTCTTTCATGGCATAACTCCCTTTGCCGGAGGAGGTCAACCAATGGAAATTTATTTTCTCCATAAAGAAGGAATTTCTGTTACAAAAGCTACCAATATTACATTACAAAATTTTATTGTTTATCAAATAGCCTTAATTATAACAGGCTTAATAGCTTTAATATATAATCATATTTTTAATGTTTTTCCAAATGATAGTTTAATAAAATACTTAGTTGTCTTAGGATTTACAATTAATACTTTAGTACTAGTAGTAACCTTTATCTTAAGTTTTGGTAAGAAAACAAATAAGTTTATTATTGAAAAAGGAATTCACTTTTTATCTAAAATAAAAATTATTAAAGAAGAAAAAAAGACACAAGAGAAGTGTCAAAAATACTTACAAAGTTTTCATGATAATGCAATTGAATTAAAGAAAAATAAAAAGATAGTTGCTTTTATGGTATTAATTAATATTATAGGGTTAATGACAATGTATAGTATGCCATATCCTATCTTAAGAGGAATGGGTATAAATATTAATATTTTTAAAGTGATAACTGCAATTGCTTATGTAATGATAATAGGTTCATTTGTTCCCATTCCTGGTGGTACAGGAGGAATTGAATATAGCTTCATCTTTTTCTTTCAATACTTAATCAGTGGAAGTATTTTACATGCCGCTATGTTAGTATGGAGATTAATTAGCTATTACCTAGGAATGACATTTGGAGCAATAGCTTTATCCTTATATAGAAAGAAGGAAAAACAATGCGAATAGGATTATTTACAGATACATATCTTCCCTATATCAGTGGATTGGTAACCAGTGTAGATATGTTAAAAAAGAGTTTAGAAAAATTAGGACATACAGTCTATATTGTCACAGCAAATTTAGAAAGTTTTCACTATGACTACGATAAAAAAAATAGAATCTTAAAAATACCAGGAGTACCAACAGGAATCTATGATTCAAGACTAACAGGAATTTATCCCTTAAAAGCCATTAAAATTATCAGAAGTTGGGATTTAGATATTATTCATTCTCAAACAGAATTTGGTATAGGAACTTTTGCTAGAATTCTAGCAAAGCAATATAACATTCCTATTGTACATACTTATCATACAATGTATGAAGACTATGTTCATTATATCACACATGGTTATTTTAATCGCTCTAGTAAAAAAATAGTAGAGTACTTAACAGTATTTTACTGCGACAAAACAATTTCAGAATTAGTTGTACCAACTAAAAAAGCATATGAACTATTTAAACAAAAATATAAAGTCAATAGAAATGTCTATATTGTACCAACAGGTATTGATGTTGAAAAATTTTATAAAGAAAATCATCCCAAATTTAATATCACCAAAAAAAGAAAAGAAGTTGGTTTAGATTCCAAAGATTTTGTTATTCTTTTTGTTGGAAGAATTGCTAGTGAAAAAAATATTGAATTATTATTAACTTCTATGCGCTCTTTAGTAGGAATATCAAACAAAATAAAACTATTAGTAGTAGGAGATGGACCAGATTTAGAAAACTACAAGAAATATACCGAGAAAAATCATTTAGAAAATCAAATCATTTTTGCAGGCAAAGTCCAATGGGACAAAATCCCCGACTATTATTTAATGTCCGATTGCTTCGTAACTGCTTCTCATACAGAAACCCAAGGATTAACAGTAATCGAAGCAATGGCAGCCTCATTACCAGTAGTTGTAGTTGAAGATGAAAGTTTTGAAGGAACAGTTATAGATAATTTAAATGGACTTATTTTCAAAAATAAAAGAGAATATAAAAAATGTATCATTAATCTATTTAAAGATAAATACTTAAGAAAAAGACTTAGTCATCAAGCGAGAATCTCTGCTGAAACACACTCCTCTAGATATTTTGCTGAACAAATCTTAGAAGTATATCGAATAGCCATTCAAAACAAACCAAAACATAAAATTCCTATCGTAGAAAAAATGCATCAAATATTTAAAGAAAAAGACAAAGAAGAAAAGGAGAAAGAAAATGAGTAAGTTTATTATTTTAAATCATAAAATGAATCTAGAATATGAAGAAGTATATCCATATATTAATGAATTAAATAATTTAGAAACAAAAAATAATATTATTGTTTGTCCAACTAGTATTTATTTAGAAGATTTTATCAATCATTGTCATTGGGGAGTAGGTGCTCAAAATGTTTATGACAAAGAAAATGGAAATTATACAGGAGAAGTTTCTACACTACAATTAAAATCAATGGGAATTGAATATTCAATAATTGGTCACTATGAAAGGAAAAAATATTTTCATGAAACAATAAAAGATGTTCATAAAAAATTAATCTCTTGTTTAGAAAGTAATATTTCACCAATCCTTTGCTTTGGAGAAACAGGAGAAGACAAAGATATCTTAAATGATTTAGATATTCTATTAGAAGATATTCCAAACATTGATTTCATTATTTTTGCCTACGAACCACTAAAAGTAAAAGAAAGCTTAGAAGTAGATGAAATCCAAGAGCAAATAGAAATGATATATCATCATTTAAAAGATAAATATCACAGCACCCCTAATATTATCTATGGTGGAGGAGTAGAACAAAAAGATATTAATGATTTATTAAACAATAACTACATTAATGGACTATTAATTGGAAAAATCTCAGCCAATATAGAAAAAACAAAAAAGATTATTACCAAAATAAATTAAGTAGTTATTAAACCAAGAAAGAAGTAACAAAAAAATTACTTCTTTCTTTTATTCGACAAAGTTCGACATCAGTACTTGCTATACTAAAATAGAAAAAAAGAAAGAGGAATAAAGATGAAAAAAATAAAAGTTTTAATGATTGATGACAATATAGCATTAACAGAAATGGTAAAGGAGTATTTTAAAGATAGTAGTGAAATAGAAATCATGGAGTGCTGTTATAATGGCGAAGAAGGACTAAAAAAGATTGACGAATTAGAAGGAAAGTATGATGTAATATTATTAGATTTAATCATGCCAAAAAAAGATGGAATAAGTGTATTAGAAGACTTAAAAGAAAGAAATATTCATAAAAATATTATTGTAGAAACTTCTTATAATAGTCCAGAAGTAATCAGAAATGTCAGCGAATATGGTGTAAATTATTATATTCTAAAACCTTTCGATTTACCTGACTTAGAAAAAAGAATTTTAGATATTTTTAAAGCAGTATCTAAAAAAGGAATTAACTTAGCTCATAATAATTTAGAAATCTCAATCACAAGAATGCTTCATGAATTAGGAATGCCAGCCCATATTAAGGGATATCAATACATAAGAGATGGAATCATTATGATTTATAACAACCCAGATATAATTGGGGGAATTACTAAAGAATTATACCCTGATGTAGCATCAAAATATAACACAACTGTATCTAGAGTAGAAAGAGCTATTAGACACGCTATCGAAGTATCATGGAATCGTGGAAATTGGGACTTAATGGAAGAAATATTTGGACATAGCGTAGATATAGACAAAGCCAAACCAACCAATTCAGAATTCATTGTCACAATAGCAGACAAGTTAAGACTAGAATTTATGAAACAAAGAGCATAATTTCATTATTCATCTTGAATAATGATTTTTTCATCAGGATTATTTTCTATAATCATTTACAAGAATATATTTTTTTACTATAATATTATTGGTGATCAAGATGGGAAGAGAATTAAGAAGAAAAGAAGAGAAAAAAAATAAAAAAGCAAAAGAAATAAAAAATACTACTCCAGAAACAAATTATAGTGGACTAACTCTTTTAAAAATAGTAGGAGCAATTGCTATTATCTTATTTGTAATTTATTATTTTATTGCTGTATTTATTACTAAAGAAGTAGACATATCAGGAAATAAAAATAGCACAACTTCAGAGAAAAGCACGAGTTCTTCTAGTAGCAGTGTATCTAATGCTATTTTAGCCCAAAGAACATTTGAACAAGCAGAAGAAGAATATTATGTATACTATTATAATTTTAGTGATGAAGATAAAACAATATCCAGTATTTTAAGTAATAAATCAGATATTACCTTATATCGTGTAGATACAAGTAGTGCTTTAAACAAAAACTATGTAACAGAAGAAAATGGAAATAAAAATGTAACAGGAATTAATGACTTAAAAGTAAAAAATCCAACTTTAATTAAAGTAACTGGAGATAAAGTAACTAGTTATATAGAAGGCGTAAATGAAATTATAAATTATTTTAACTAAAAATCCAAAAAAATGGATTTTTGTATATTTGTAAATGATGTGATACAAAATTTTTCTAAAAAATGACTCAATTAATATTGGGTTGTTTTTCTTTGTTAATGTTATGAATAATACAGAAATGAATTTAGTCAATGATTAGCGTAGCTAAATTTAATTTGCATTGACTAAAGAAATGAATGTATTATAATTGACTAACAAAGAAACAATTAATTCATGCCTTTTTTCTAATGGGGTTTTATATCCTAATACTGCCATTGGTATTTTATTTGACCTTTCTAAATATTTTTTACCTTTGTTTCTTAAATCTTCTAAAGAATCAAATGTTAAATTATTGTAAAATCTTTCATTATCATTACGATGACTTCTTTCGACTTTGCCATTATGTCTTGGAGTTCTAGGTCTTATTTTATGATGATCAATATCTAATTTTAAACATAACTCTCCAAGTGGATGTAATTTTTTCATTTTATCAGTATTCCAAGTAAATTCCATACCATTATCTGTTTGTATTTCTATTGGCTTATATTCATAATAAGCAATGCATCTTTTAACGAAATCAACAGTATTAGCAGGTGTATGTTCATCATACCAAAATAAGAATCTTTCACGTGATGCCTCATCAATACATGTATATTGATAAAACCTTTTATCACAAGGTATTTTCTTGCCTTGACAAAGAACTGGAACAAATTTAACATCAATTTGCCATTTGATTCCAATTTGTTTAGGAGTATTATATTTTTTAGGAATATATTTGGAAGTACCATTAATGTTTATTTGCTTATAATAATCGAGTTTTCTCATAACTCTATATAAACTACCTATATGTCTTGAATATCCTTTATTAATTCTTAATTTATACCAAATTTCGCATAAAGTTATATTAGGATTTCTTCTAATTAAATCTTTAATCCACTTAATTTCTTCATCAGTATGAGCATTGGGATGTTTAGAATTTGGCTTATGTGATTTGTCAGTAAGAGATTCTTTGGTACCATCATATAATTTATTCCATCTATATAGTGACATTCTTGATATATGATATTTTCTACATACAAAGCTAATTGAATTTCCATTTCTATAAGTTTTAACAGCATTTTCTCTAGTTTTTAATTCATGAGGCAAATATCTTTTGATTTTTTCATTATTTTCTTTTATAATATTCATTGTGATTCAAGTCCTTTCGTATAAATTTTTTTGTCAACACAATATTATACAACTTGAGTCACTTTTTTTATATAGAAATGTATCACATCAATTGTAACACTACACTAAAAATCCAAAAAAATGGATTTTTTTCTTTTCATCTTTTCTTTTTTGTATTATAATGAATATATAATTTATTGCCCCATAGCCAAGCGGTAAGGCATCGGACTCTGACTCCGACATTCCGTTAGTTCGAATCTAACTGGGGCAACCATTAAAAATTAAAATCCTTCAAGGATTTTTTTATTACCTAAAATTTATTGTCAAAAAAAATAACCTATGATAAAATGATAGTGAAAATAGGTGATGATTCATGAAAAAAAATTTAAATAATAAAGGATTTACTTTAATATAAGTATTAGCGGTCATTGTTATTTTATCTATCTTAATGGCAATAATGGTACCAAGTGTAGGAAATATTATGAAAAAAAATAAAGAAGATAATTATCAAAATTTAAAAGATTCTATTATTAGTGCAGCAAAAATTTATATTTCCGATAATCGCTACCAAATTACTGTAGGAAATTGTGATGATTCTAATAAAGCTGATATTGAATCAATCAATAATAAGACATTAAACAGTAGCCAACTACCAATTAGTTTTTTAGTAGATGCTGGAAATCTAAAAACAACATCAGACGGAAAAATATTAAATCCCAAAGACAAAACTAGTTTAAATTTAACTAATAGTTATGTATTAGTAAAATATCAATGTGATAAGAAAGAATATGAATATCAACTAAAAGAAAACTCTTTACAATGGCAATAAAAAAATGCTAACCAGTACAATTTTTTTAAACGAAAAGTACTGATCAGTATTTTTATTTTTTATCAAAACTTACGATATAACCCAATTGCTTTTCCCAATATAGTAACATTTTTTAAAATAATAGGAGTCATAAAATCATTTTCTGGTTGTAGACGAAAATAATTTTCCTCTTGATAAAATGTTTTTAAAGTTACTTCATTATCCTCATTCATCGCAACAACAATTTCTCCATTTTTAGCTGTATTTTTCCTTTCGATAATCACAATATCATTATCTAATATTCCTGCATTAATCATACTTTCTCCACTAACCCTTAAAGTAAAAACTTCACTATTTTTAGGAATAAGTTGAATGGGTACAGGAAAGTATTCATCAGGGTTCTCAATTGCCTCAATAGGATTACCAGCAGTAACCTTACCAAGTAAAGGAATTTTGACAGTTAAAGCATCGCTTTTCTCAAATTCATTAGGAACCAATAATTCTAGTATTTTATGATTATTCAAATTTCTTTTTAAATATCCTTTATCAATCAAATTTTTTACATGAACGTGCGTTGTTGCCGGAGATTTTAAATTTACCCCCTTAGAAATTTCTCGAATAGAGGGAGGATAATTATTTTTAGCAGTATATCTTTTAATAAAAGTTAGAATTTCATTTTGTTTTGTTGTAAGTCCTTCTTTTTTCATCAAACCACCAACATAAACTTATCATAAAATAGCTTTTTTGTCAAACGAGTGTTTGTATAAAAAACACTTGCTTTTTAAAGTAGATTTTGATATCATATTGATAGAATAGAAGAGTGATAGGATGAAAAAAGAAGGATATGTTTTATATGGAATATTGATGGTTGCTATTTTAGCAATTTCCGTAATTGGTTCAACTTATGCTTATTTCACAGCAACTACAAGTAGTTCTAGTAATAGTGTAAAAACAAAATCAACAATTTATAAAATCAGCATGAATATCAGTCCTATCTATAGTGATTTTTCTTTTATTCCTATGAATGATGCAGATGCTCTAAAAGCTGTTAAAAATAAATGTAAAGATAAATATGACAGGGGAGCTTGCTCGGCATATAAGATTTTAGTATATGATTATGATGAGAGTTTAGGATATATATCGGGATATATGAATATAAAAACAGAAAATATGAAAAATATAAGTTATATGATGTTAGAAAAAACCGACAAATATAACGAAGATAGTTGTGTACAAATAGAAGAAAAAAATTATTGCATAGCAAAAGAAGCAACCAAAGCAGTTGAGGAAGAAAATCTTTCTATTGGCGATAGTTATCAAGTTTCTGGATTAAAAGAAAAAGAATTAATCTTAGTCATGTGGCTAACAAATTTGAATGAAAGTCAAAATGAATTTGATATAGGTTCTTATCAAGCAACAGTTACCATTCAAGCAGGAAATGGGGGAGAAGTAAAAGGTACAATAGCAAGTGCAGTAAAATTAGACACAACCCCAGAAAGTGGTGGTGCATAATGAATTTTAAAGAATACAATCAAAATATGACAAAACTTCAGGTATTAATTACCTTAGTAATTTTTCTTTCTTTTTGCATAACAGGTGTAACTTATGCTTACTTTGCTATCTCGGCATCAGACAATAATACCATAACAGGAAATGCAGCAACAGTAAATTTAACATTAAATGTAACAAAAATATTTCCCACTTCTACAAATACAAATACTGGAGTAATGGTTCCTCAATTATCTAATTCTGGTAGTGAAAATTCTCCATTAAGTTCAGCTTTAAAAAATGGTTGTGTAGATGGAAATAAAAATGTAGTTTGTCAAGTATATCAAATTACTATTGAAAATAAAGGGGGAACAGCAACACAGGTAGTAGATGGTACGGTATTATTTTATGGAAACACCGCACAAACTACTCCAGCAACGAATATTATGCCAAATCTAAAATGGAAGTTAATTACTTCAGCAGATGCAACCAATCCCTCCAAATCAGCATTAGGAGCGAATACTGACTTAAGTGCTAATACAAATGAAACAACAGGAAAGTTTGCTTCCAACTTAACTCTAACAACCAATGCAAAAAAAGAATATTATATGATCATTTGGATTAATGAAACCAATACTAATCAAAGTGATGCTTCCTCAAATGCAACGCCCAATAATCCCAAAACTTTTTATGGATTAGTTAAATTTGATTCCTCTAATGGAACCGGAGTAACGTCTACATTTAAAGCATAAAACAGCTGAAATGAAAAAGTAAATTCCAGTTTGAAAACTTAAATTCCACTTTTTGGGGATTTTCATCTAATTTTTGAGTAAAGGATATTTTCTTTTACTCATTTTTATTGTAAAATATGGCTTGTAAAGCAAATTTTGTTAAAT